>NZ_JACJEM010000026.1:0-58246 GCF_014164085.1 Pseudoalteromonas sp. SG45-5
AAAATCAGCTTGGATGGTTTTGATGAGTTCAGGGAAAAAATAATAAGGCTCATTGGTGGACATGCGTTGCATTTATATAAAATCCAAAAAGTTGCCTAGGGGTCTGATCAATGCCTGCTATAACGCCGTTAAAAATTTTGTATTTAGAACAACTAGATATAAAAATTTTTGCCTAGTTCTAGCGTAATTTTCTTAACATTAAATAGACCCCATATATAAGTAGATTGGTATAATTCGCCAGCTTGGTTGAAAATTGCTCATGATAGAGCAACCATATATTGTAATTCTGTCTTGTTATTAACTATTCCTTTATATCTTTTTTATCAGATAGTTCATTATTTAGCTAAGCTCTGTTTGCTAAGTTTATTAACATACCTATTAAAAATATCCTTGGTACTTTTTAATAGGTGATTTTTAGAGATAGTAAAGCGAATTCACGTGCCAATATTTAGCCACTTGAGAGAGGTTTATTATTCAAGCTTGAGTTTATTTACTCATTGCATAATCTTAAAGCTGAGCTTCAGATTGAGTGCCGTTCTATAAATTGATAAAAAATATCTGAGTGGTGTTTTATTGTGCGACAGAGTGTTCTTTTTTTAAGATGAAATGTTTTAAATGAATAAAAAAGCGAATAAATTGCTTAAAAAACAACTTTTTTAATATACGCACATATTTATTTTTGTTTTTTTTCAGTTCAAATTCAGTTTTGTCTAAATGTTACATTTATGTTTTTTTTTATGAAGGTAGTTAGTATGAACATACTTGTTCAAAGGCTTTAGTCGCAATGTTAGTTAGGTTGTTGGTTATAATAATGTTAATATTTGAGTGTTAATACTTTAGTGCAACCTTGAGGTTGGATATTTATTTACGCTGATTGCTAAACATCAAGTTGACAGCGCTAATTGCATTTAGCATTATTGGAAGGTTGATATCTATTAAAAGATATCAGGGTTGTTCCCTCTGGGGATAATTAAATTATAAAAGTAACATTACTTAATTGGTTGGGAACTATGTCTGTTAAAATCAGAAAGAGTCTTGTAGCAACTGCGTTGGTTGGCGCATTTGCATTTGCAAGCAGCAATGTGATTGCAGATCCTTTGAATGACGTGCAAAAAGCAGGTCAACAAATTCAAAAGGCTGCTGTTAAGTCTCAAACTAAAATTGACAATGTATACGGTCAAACTCAAGAGCTAATCGCTGAGTACCGTGGTATTGTTGATGAGACTGAACTTATGAAAGTGTATAACGATCACGTGTCACGTTTGGTTGATAGCCAAAATGCATCGATTGAATCGTTTGATCGTCAAATAGCGACTATTGACGGCACTAAACAAAACGTTGTGCCTTTGATGTATCGCATGATCGATACGCTTGAGCAATTCATCAAAGCGGACGTTCCATTTAATCTAGAAACGCGTTTAGCACGTGTAGAAAGACTTCGTGAAATAATGGTTTCTGCGTCTGTAACGACGTCTGAAAAGTTCCGTCAAGTACTTGAAGCATACACAATTGAAACAGCATACAGCTCATTGGTTTCAGCTTCGCAAGGTACACTAGAAGTTGATGGTAAAAGCATTAATGTTGATATTGGTCAACTAGGCCGTATCACTTACGTTGCTCAGTCTTTTGACTTGAAACATGCTTGGGTGTGGGATAACAACACGAAACAGTGGAAAGAATTAGGCGAAGAATACCTAAAACCTGTTAAAGAAGTGATTCGTATGGCGCGTAAGCAAGCGACATTAGAACTTGTTAAACTACCAATTTTTGGCGCGGAGTAATCAATAATGAAGAAACTATTTAAAGGTTTTGCTGTTGCAGCAGTACTAACTGTTTCTGCAGGTACCGCGCTTAATGCACATGCAAATACTGGAGCTCTAGATAAAATTCTTGAGCAAGTTAAGCAAGAGCGTATCTCTGAAGGTAAAATTAATAAGCAACGTGAGCAAGAGTTCTTATCAGAACGTGCTGATAAGCAAGCATTACTTAACAAAGCGAAAAGCCAACTTGCTTCAGAAAAAGCTCGTGGTGTTAGCCTTGCAAAGCAGTATGCACAAAATGAAAATACTTTAGCTGAAAAAGAGCAAGCTCTTCAAAGTGCTCAAGGTACTTTAGGTGAGATGTTTGGTGTTGTACGTCGTGCAGCTCAAGACGCTATCGGTTCTATCGAAGCATCACTAGTTAGTGCTGAGAAACCTGGCCGTGCTGAAATTTTACGTTCATTAGCTGCTGCTAAAGAGTTACCAACAGTTCGTGAATTAGAAGAACTTTGGATTTCACTTCAAACAGAAATGACTGAATCAGCTAAAGTTTCAACTTTTGAAACTGAAGTTGCTGGTCTTGACGGTAACCCGTCAATGAAGAAAGTAACGCGTATCGGTAACTTTAACTTAGTTACAGACGATGGCTACTTAATTTATTCACCAGAAACAAAGTCTATTCAACCTTTAGGCAAACAGCCTGATAGCTATATTTTAGACGGTATCACAGCGCTTGAGAATACATCATCAGATAGCTACGCTGGTGTTTACATCGATCCGACTCGTGGTGCGATTTTACGTATCAATACTCAAAAAGCGACACTTATGGAATACTTCCATCAAGGTGGCGTAGTTGGTTATATCATCACAGCTTTATTAGGCTTAGGTATGCTAATTACTCTTATTCGCTTTGTTGACCTTACGCTTACTACAAGTAAGATTAAGAGCCAGCTTAAAAACGTTGCTACACCAAATACTAATAACCCACTGGGTCGTATTATTAAAGTGTACCATGACAATAAAAATCAAGATGTTGAAAACCTTGAGCTTAAACTTGATGAGGCTATTCTTCGTGAAACGCCACGCATCGAAGCTGGTATCAACATAATCAAGATCCTTGCTGCAATTGCACCGTTACTAGGCCTTCTAGGTACAGTAATTGGTATGATCTTGACGTTCCAAACGATTACATTGTTCGGTACGGGTGATCCGAAGATCATGGCAGGTAATATCTCTCTAGCACTTGTTACAACAGCGCTAGGTCTAATTGCTGCATTACCACTAATTCTACTTCACGCTTTAGTAGCTGGTCGTAGTAAGTCGGTATTACACATCCTAGATGAGCAAAGCGCGGGTATCGTTGCTACTCATGCGGAGAAGGAGAAAGCCTAATGCTAGTCCTGATGGAGATATGGGAATCTATCAGGGATTTTGTTGGCACAGGCGGCCAGGTTTTATACGTGGTCGCAATGGCACTCTTTCTGATGTGGGTTTTAATGATTGAGCGCTATTGGTTCTTACTTGCAGAGTTTCCTCGCACAGCGAAAGAAATTATAGCAAAGTGGGATGCCCGCCAAGACACTACGTCTTGGTACGCACATAGAATTCGTGAAGCATGGATTTCTGAAGCATCTGAAAAGTTAGATGCGCGTATGTTGTTGATTAAAACATTGGTAGCTGTTTGTCCTTTAATTGGCTTACTGGGTACTGTTACTGGCATGATTTCTGTTTTCGAAACTATGGCTAGTCAAGGTACTGGTAATGCACGTTTAATGGCATCAGGTATTTCAATGGCAACAATACCGACAATGGCTGGAATGGTTGCGGCGTTATCTGGAGTGTTTTTTAGTTCACGTCTTGAGACAAAAGCTAAAATGGTGAAAGCCAAACTTATAGATAGTATGCCTCATCACTAGAGAGAGAATTAAATATGGCACGTAAACAACGTTTTCGTGAAGAAGAAGATGCAGCGGTAGATATGACACCGATGCTTGACATCGTATTTATCATGCTTATTTTCTTTATCGTAACTACATCGTTCGTTAAAGAAGCTGGTATCGAGGTCAATAAACCAAAAGCAGCCCAAGCTACTAAGCAAAAAAATGCAAATATTTTTATTGCGATTCGTAGTAACGGCGAAATCTGGATAGATAAACAGCAAGTTGATGTTGAACGTATTTCAGCAAAGATCGAGAGTTTATTAGCAGAACAACCTACTGAAGTTGTGATTTTGCAGGCTGATAAAGAAGCAAAACACGGTGTAGTGGTTAAAGTTATGGACCAGATTAAAGCGACGGGTGATAACCTGAGAATTTCAATAGCTGGAGATCAGTAATGATTCGTTTTCTGTTTTCACTGATTGCAGGTGGGGCAGTTACTTTCGGCTTGTTCTACTTCATGGCATTTCTCATCTCTGGTGGGGCTGACCGTAATACGGAACAAAAAGAGCAGATCATAGTCGAAATAATGACGAATCCGCCTGAATCTAAGGTGCAGGAGAGGAAGCGTGTACCGCCTCCGCCTCCACCACCGCCAAAGCAGCCGCCTAAACCGCAGCCGCCACAGCCGGAAAATAATAACCCTAATCCGGGTGCTATGTCATTTAATATGGGTAGTATCGATATAGGTAGTTCAGCTGGTGGATTAAGTGGTCCTGGTGCATTTGGACGAGATGGTGATGCGACACCTATCGTTCGTATAGAACCAAAATATCCAACACAAGCAGCGCGCGATGGCAAAGAAGGTTGGGTACAACTTTCATTCACAATTGATGAGCTAGGTGGCGTGACTGACGTTGAAGTAATTGACGCCGATCCGAAACGTATCTTTGACCGTGAAGCTAAACGTGCACTGCGTAAATGGAAGTACCGTCCTAAAATTATTGACGGAAAACCACAGAAACAACCAGGTTTACAAGTTCAATTAGACTTTAAACTTAACCAAGGCAACTAAGGAGGCGAGTAATGAGAAATTTTTCTAAAGTAACTGCGCTTGCAATTCTTATGTCTGTGTCGGGTGCCACGTTAAGTACATCTGTTTTAGCGGCGCCAGATTACGCAAAGATTGAAGAGCGTAAAAAAGCAAAAACTAAAATCATGGGCGAGCGTACTGGTAAAAAAGTAATTAAAGCGTTTGACTTGTACGGCGAAGAAAAAATAGATGAAGCAATTGTTTTGCTTAGTGAGATTGACGCATCTAATGACTTTGATAAAGCGACCGTAAATCGTTACTTAGGTAGCATGTACGCTCAAAAAGAAAAGTATGACGAAGCGATTAAATTTACTAAGTTAGCCGTTGCGCCTGATGTTTTAAACTTTGCTGATCAAGAGCAATCCCTTAAGTTGTTAGGCGATTTACTTATTGGTACTGAAAAGTACCAAGAAGCTAAAAAAGCATATTTAGCATGGATTGATTTTACAGGCGATGAAGATCCGAAAATTTATACGCGTATTGCGCAAGCTAACTACGAGTTAAAACAATTTCGAGATGTCTTTAGCCCAGCGGATAAAGCTATTTCTCTTCAAAAGGAGCCAAACAAGGCCCCTTACCAATTAAAGTTAGGTTCTTACTTTGAACTTAAAGACTATACAAACATGGTTAAAATTGGTGAAGAAATTGTTCGTGTATGGCCAGATGATAAAAAAGCTTGGGTTAGTTTAGGTAAGTATTACCTACAAACTGAAGATTATCAGAAAGGCTTAGCAACGATGGAAGTTGCATACAAGAACGGTTACTTCGAAAATGAAGTTGAGTATAAAGTTTTATCTAACTTTTATTCTTTAAATGAAATTCCTTTTAAAGCAGCGACTACGCTTGAAAAGGCCGTTAAAGAAGATAAAGTTAAACGTACTAAGCAAAACATCAGCGCGATAGCTAGTAACTATCATCGATCTAAAGATCTTGAAAAAGCTGCTAAGTATTACGAAGAAGCTGCTAAATTTGATGATGATGCTGAGTTTTATCGCAAAGCAGGTTCATTACTTTTGCAATCTGAAAAGTTTAGTGCCGCAATTGTTCGTTTAAACAAAGCGCTAGAATTAGGCTCTGATAAAAAGGGCACTATTTACTCAGATTTAGCTGAAGCGTACTACTATCAAGGTAAGTATAAGCAAGCTCATGCTGCTATTACAAAAGCAATGGACGACCCTCGCACACGTAAGTTTGCAAAAGGTTGGGCTACGTATATTAAAGATAAAGCCGCTCGCAACGGTGTTAAAATTTAACTTTAATTTGTTTTAGCAATTTTTAAAAAGCCCCTCTGGGGCTTTTTTTATTGGAGTTATTATGTATAAAACATTCTTTTTGTCATTACTATTGTGCTTGCTTTTAGTTGCGTGCTCTAGGCAGGAGCCGGTCTATAACTCATTTGAAGAAGCGCAAAGCGCTTTAAAAGATTTGAACACTTCACTGGTGCGAACTAATGCTTTAAATAGTGAAAAAGTGACTAACGAGCAATTCGTTTTTTCGGATGCTTACCTCAATAAACGTCACACTATCTATCAAAGTTTGATGGACATGCAGCTTAAATCAAACCAAATTGCACAGGTTAATTATCTCGTAATTGCGGAGCGCTTTCCCGCACGTTACTTTCCCTGGCCAGCTCAAGTTAATGTATTAACAAATATGCTTAAGCAGGATAGCTCAGATAAAGGGTCAGACAAAATTGTCACTTGGCTTAAACTAAATCAAAGCACATTAAACAACGCTAAACAAAGCAATTTAAAGTTAAACAAAGTAGAACTACAGCTTTTGCAAAACTATGTATTGAGTTTGACTGATAGTCATGGCACTCAACCCGCTCTTAAAAGTCATATAAGGGCTTTTAGTGATTATTTGGCTAGTTACAAGCCTCGGGGTAGTGTCGGTTTGAGGGGGTTACCTAACGGAACTGAGTGGTACCAGAGTAAACTAAACTATTTTAGTGGCGAAGTTCATTCACCGCTTGAGTGGGTCACTCTTGTTAATGAGCAAATAAAGCAGTTAAGCGGTGTTGCGTTTGAACACACATTATCAACTTCTCATCAAACATCATTTTTAGTCCAGTATTTGTCAGATGAGCAGCCAATTGAGGGGCTTGATTGGCAATCTGCCTATCGAGATTTGCCTGCGATGGCGCGTGCAATGAGTATATCTAAAATAGATAAAACACTGATGCTTGCATTGATGGAAACTGATATCGGTATTCACTATCATGCTTGGACTTTACCACAAGCTAAAGTTAATCTAATGAAGCGTCTAGAATTAACACAAGACGATGCTCAATATTTGGTAGAAGATATAATACTCTACCCTGGGCAATCATTTAGTTTTATACAAAAACTAATGTAATCAATTTTGCAGTGCGCCTATTGCGCGCACTTATTGCATCTTTGGGCTGCAGGATCCTGTTCAAGTAATACCGCTGATATCCTTTCTTCACAATCGCAACAGTATCCATATTGACCAATTTCTATTTGACTTACTGCCGCTTCAAGTTTAGTCATGCGACTAATTAATAGCGCGTACTCAGGCCCTAGTTTTTCTGCTGCACAGTCAAGCCATTCATTACTAGCTGTTTTATTTAAAACAAGCATTAAACTTTTATGCACGGGATAGGTTGATTTAGCAAGCATAGCTAGTATGTTGGATTTTACTTGCGCTATTTCATTGTTTAGCATTTTTTGATGATGCATTATCAGTACAACCTTTTAAATTAGCTTTACGTAATACTGATATTATCGAATAGGTTTACCTAAGCGTTTTGATTTGAATCAAGTTGCGGTGCTTTGGCGTATTTATTTAATACGCTTGCCACATCCTCTTTACTTTTTAAACGCCTGATTTCATCAAATAGATCGATGGCTTGTGGGTATTGGCGTTTTAGGTAACCAAGCCATTGTTTGGTACGAGATGCGAAATATTTTTCATCTTTTGTAGGGTCTTGATGAATAGCAGAGTGGATCAAATGATAAATAATATGTTCCCACTGAAGGCCATCGTATTGTTCGTTATTTACATGTGCTTTAATTTTTCTTGCCAAATCTGGGTGCGAAAGGGCGCCGCGGCCAAGCATCAGATCGCTACAACCACTTCGCTTATGGCAAAGCATTGCGTCTTCAACCTGCCAAATTTCACCATTGGCAACAACGGCAATATTTTTATCATTGATTATTGGTGGAATTTTTTCCCAATAAGCAGGTGGATTGTAACCATCGCGTTTAGTACGAGCATGTATCGCAATGCTGTTTGCTCCGGCACTCACGACTGCATCAACAATTTCTTGGCTGTTGCTGTCGTCATCAAATCCTAAGCGAATTTTTGCACTGACTTCATGCTCATCATCTACTGCATCTCGGACCGCTTTAATAATGGTATACATATGGTCGGGATCTTTGAGTAGCACAGCACCGCCTCGACTACGATTAACTGTTTTTGCAGGGCAACCAAAGTTAAGATCGACGCCATGAGACCCTAAAGTAATTGCCTTCACCGCATTTTCGGCTAGAGGGTTTGCTTCTTGGCCAAGTAATTGAATACGAACAGGTGTTCCAGCTCGGGTAAAACCATTATTATGTAGTTCAGGACAATAGCGGTGAAAAACTTTGTCAGGTAAGCAGGTTTCAACCACTCTTACAAACTCGGTAACACACAAATCGAATCCGCCAATGTCAGTGAGTAATTGACGCATTTTAAAATCAACAACACCTTCCATAGGCGCTAAAACAAGTTTCATAAGGTGATTAATTTTGAGAAAAACCGGACGCATAGTTTACCTGTAAATCACACATTGATAAATCTGTAATTACCAACCATATTTAATGTGGTGATTGCAAAAGTAAAAATTTTTGAAAAGAAATGAAAGTTTTTATTCTTGTGCGGGTCTACTTAAGCATACAAGCAATTTAAAAATACATTTTTATTGCTGAGATTTACAATCCTTGATTAAAGAGAGTCATAAAATGAATACAGTTAAAAAAAATACAATCGCGTTAACTTTAGGTGCAGTAGTTGTTGGCTCTGCAAGTTTTGTATCTGCTGATGTACAAGCTAACCCATTTGAGTTTCAACAACTGGTGACAGGCTACCAACTAGATGCTGCTGAAGGTAAGTGCGGTGAAGGTAAATGTGGCGGCGACGCAAAAGGTAAAAAAGAAGGCAAATGCGGCGAAGGTAAATGCGGTGGCGACGCTAAAAAAACTAAAAAAGAAGGTAAGTGCGGCGAAGGTAAGTGTGGTGGCCGTTAATATCTTATTCTAAATAAGTTATCCTAAAAGGGCCTTAAGGCCCTTTTTTGTTAAGTTAGAGGTAGTTATGACACAAACTAGAAATACAGCACTTGGAATGGTGGGGCTTGGCCTTCGACGAGAAATGCTTGATGAACTGCTTGAACACGTACCTAAGCAAGTCAATTTTTTAGAAGTTGCGCCAGAGAATTGGCTAAAACTAGGCGGGCGCTTTAAAAAACAATTTAAAACATTAACTGATGCAAATAATTTCGTATGTCATGGATTGTCACTGTCTATTGGCTCACCCGAGCCACTGGATGTTGAATTTGTTAAATCTTTAAAAGTTTTTTTTAAAGAGCACAATATAAAAATTTTTAGTGAGCATTTAAGTTACTGCTCTGGAACGGGTCATATGTATGATTTAATGCCTATTCCGTTTACACAAGATGCAATAGCACATGTTGTCCCTCGTATAAAACAAGTACAAGATATACTTGAGCAACAAATTGCGATAGAAAATGTTTCTTACTATGGCGCTCCTGGGCAGCAATTATCAGAGCTTGAATTTACGAATACCATTCTAGAACAAGCTGACTGTAAGCTTTTACTCGACGTAAACAATATTTATGTGAATTCGATTAATCATGGCTATAACGCACAAGCGTTTTTAACGGGCTTACCTTCTGAACGTATTGCTTACGGACACGTTGCAGGGCATTACAATGAGGCCGATGACTTAATCGTTGATACACATGGCGCAGATGTGGTTGATCCTGTTTGGGAATTACTTGATAAAGCGTACGAAGTACATGGCGTATTTCCAACCTTGCTTGAACGTGATTTTAATATTCCTACTATGAATGTGTTGGTTAAAGAGTTAGATATAATTCATAAGCTGCAAGCTAAATACCTTAATTTAACTGTTTCAAAACAACGAGCTTAATATAAGCCTTTATAAATATTGAAAAGAGTGCCTGACTATGAGCTTTATTGAAGTACAAAACGAATTTATGGCGCATATTCGCGAACCTAAAAAAAATAACAAGCCCAGTGATATTGAAGATAGACGCATGGCTATTTATCGCGACCTGTTTTTTAATAATATTGAAGGCTTTGTTTCATCAGGTTTTCCAGTATTAAAAACCTTATATACCGATACACAATGGCAGGCCCTCGTACGCCAGTTTTTTAGTGAGTATGATTGTCACTCGCCGTACTTTTTAGATATAGCAGGGGAGTTTATAAATTACTTATCAAGTGATTATAAAATGAAAAAACACGACCCCGTGTTTATGCTAGAACTTGCACATTATGAATGGGTAGAGCTTGATGTATCTATCGCACACGAAGATGAGCAAGCGCTAAAATTACAAAAAACAGCAATAACCTCCTCTGCTTTATATTTATCGGGGCTGGCAAGGAATTTAAGTTATCAATTTCCAGTTCAAAATATCAGCAATCACTTTAAACCAGAAGCGCCATCAGCGCAGCCTAATTATTTTGTTGTATATAGAGATGAAGATGATGATGTACAATTTTTAGCAACAAATGCGATGACGGCTTTGTTACTGTCAATTATAGAGGCAAGTGATGGCGCGACATTTAACGACGTTTGCCAACAGGTATTAGCTCACGCACCACAATTTAATGCAGAACAAATTGCTCAAGGTGCATTAGTTACCCTCAATGCAATGGTTGAACGCGGTGTCATTGTGACAAAAAATCAAGATTAAGGTCTTTATTGATAATTTTACATCGTTTATTATGGCGGCCTTATTTGCCGTGCTTAATAAAAGGTTGTACCAATGTCAGATGATAAAGACTTTAAAGATCCGTTCAATGCTACTTATTTTCTAGCATTTTTAGCTGTATTTGCAGGGATTGGTTGTTTAAATGCAATTTTAGGTTGGATCACTAGCTTAACTTAAAATACATAGCGTTAATTAAGGCTGTTATTTACTGCAGCCTTGAACCACTTTTATTAATCTTTCCCTCTAAACTCTTAAAACCTCTTTTATAATAACGCCAAACTCGCAATTAAAGGTTAGTTAAGGTTATAATCACCTGCTTTGTAATATAAACCATTGAGCAGTTAAAATTATGACTCAAGTAACACCAGCAATTATCAAAAACAGCATTACTACAATTGCTGATTATCCAAAAGCGGGCATTATGTTTCGCGATGTAACCACTTTAATGGCTAATCCAGAAGCCTTTAAAGCCACTATTGACGCTTTTATCGCTGAATATAAAGATCAAGGTTTTACGAAAATAATTGGCACAGAATCACGAGGCTTTATTTTTGGTGCACCGTTATCTTACGCGCTAGGCATTCCTTTTATTCCTGTACGTAAACCAGGTAAATTACCACGTGAAGTTATTCGTCAAGATTACTTGCTAGAATACGGTGAAGATACGTTAGAGCTTCATGTCGATGCGATTGTACCTGGCGATAAAGTATTATTAGTGGATGACTTGTTAGCAACAGGTGGCACAATCGAAGCCACAGCTAAATTAGTTCAAAAACTAGGTGGCGAAGCGACAGATGCTGCATTTGTTGTATCACTACCAGAACTGGGTGGCGAGCAACGCATCAAAAAAATGGGTATTAAAATCCTAAAATTGGTTGAATTTGAAGGCGAGTAATCGATGAGTTATCAGGTTCTAGCGAGAAAATGGCGTCCTCAAACCTTTCATGAATTGGTTGGGCAGTCTCATGTTAAGCAAGCGCTTGTAAATGCGCTTACACAAAATAGACTGCATCACGCTTATTTATTCACTGGAACCCGCGGTGTAGGTAAAACCACCATTGCACGTATTTTTGCGAAAAGCTTAAATTGCGATGAAGGTATATCTGCAAATCCATGTGGCCAATGTAGCAGCTGCTTAGATATAGAAGCAGGGCGTTACATTGACTTACTCGAAATAGATGCAGCTTCTCGTACCAAAGTAGAAGACACCCGCGAAATACTTGATAACGTTCAATATGCGCCAACGCGTGGACGTTATAAAGTATACCTGATCGATGAAGTTCACATGCTCTCAAAGCACAGCTTTAATGCGCTTTTAAAAACGCTTGAAGAGCCACCAGAGCATGTGAAATTTTTATTAGCGACGACCGATCCACAAAAATTACCTGTCACTATTTTATCTCGCTGTTTGCAATTTAACTTAAATGCGTTATCGCAAAGTGAAATTAAAACACAGCTTGAACACGTACTTACTCAAGAACAGCTCAGCTATGATAATGATGCACTTAGTATTATTGCAAAAGCCGCTGACGGCAGTATGCGTGATGCACTGAGCTTAACCGATCAAGCGATTGCGCAAACGAATGGTGATATTAATAATCAAGCAGTACAAACAATGCTTGGTTTGATGGATACACATTACAGCCAAAGCTTATTAGCTGCATTACTTGCCCAAGATGGCACAGCTTTAATGAGCGAAATTGCACATGTCGCGAGCAGAAATCCAAATTATATTGCCTTACTTGATGATTTAATTGCGCTCACACATTTAACTCAACTCACTCAATTAGTGCCACAGGCAGCAGAGCTTGATGAAACGAATGCTGATTACATAACGCACGTTGCGCAGCACACAAGTCCACAACAAATACAAATTTTTTACCAATTACTTTTAAATGGTAAAAAAGATTTACAATGGGCACCAGAACCTCGTTTAGGTTTTGAAATGCTTATGCTGAGGTTGCTTGCATTTGAGCCAGTTGCTGCAAACAATCAAGCGCCAACGGCTGACCCAGTACAAAACAAACCAAGTAAAGCGAATGCGTTACGCGATATATTAAATAAAAATAAACCAGCGCAAAGTAATACACAGCCTGTTTTGCAAGATCAAAATACAGCCCTAGTCAGTAATACCGAACAACATAAAACGGTTGGACCTGAAAAACAGCCACAAGCGAACACCAAACTGGCTACTGGTAATGTAGTTGATAACCAGATACGAGTCTCAGATCCGAATAAGTCAGCGCCACTTCAAACTGATTCAATACATAGTGAACACGTAGATCAACAAGTGCCGGGCCATTCGACTGAAGTAATCACTGACGTTCAAACACAACGTCAAAGTGAAGATGAAGCGTACATGCAACACAGTGATGTAGAGCAAACGTTAGCGGCGCAGTTTGATGATGTAATGAGCAGTGCGGTTGATCAAGGGTTTAATCCACAAAACACGATCCCTGATAATCAACATAGTCATTTGCCAGAGCACTCAACAGATATTGAGCAAAACATTCCTGAGCCGCAATCAGACTTACAAAACCAGCAGCAACAAGATGAGAATGCTTCGATTGTTGAACGTGAGGCAAAAGCGCAATCCGCTATTGCGCGCATATTGCGTGATCGTAATATATCAGGCTCAGGAAAGCTTTCTGGGACAAACTTAAATACGGCAAAGGCAAGTTCATCAAACGTATCTAACAGCACTGTTACTAGCAGTAATCATAATGTTGGTGAAGCATCAAAAGATAAAAATACAGTGGCTCAGACAAATGAGCAGTTAAATAACGCGGTATCAATAACGACTGACTCAGTATATGCACAGTCAGACAATCCGCCGCCTTGGGCTACTGATACAGCAGGTGAGAATGAAAAAAAGTCACAGCTCCTAGTAACAGGGAGCCACATACCTGCTGATAATCAAGGTGCTGCAAAGCCTGAAAAGATCGATTTTAAAACTAAGCATCAAACAATTACTGAAAACTTAGCACCAGAGCTGCTTGAGCAAATAAACCCTCAAAAGGCACCTGAAGTTGCAGCAGAAGAAGTAAGTATTCCAGTACCTGACGATTTTCATAGCCCAATTAGTGAAATTAGATTTGCGCATCAACAAGATGAGTGGGCCTATTTAATAAAACGTATGGGATTGGGTGGTCGAATGCGCCAATTTGCATTGCATTCAATCTTTACCAAGCAAGGTAATAGTTTACATATAGACGTTGATGAATCACAAAAGCATTTAGATACACCTATGCTTCGCCAACGACTAGATGCGGCACTGTCGAGTATTTATGAGCATAACGTGTCATTAAGTATTAATTTTGCTAAAGGGGTGATCGACTCTCCTTATCTTATCCAGCAAAAAATTGATGCAGGTCGTCATCAACAAGCAATCGATGTGATCACATCTGACGAAAACATAGTACAATTCCAGCAGGTATTTAGCGCCGAAATTGATGAAAATAGTATTCAGGCATTGTAATTACTTACAATCGCCCTTATGTTCATGTTAATTAATGTATTAAAAGAAAGAGAGAAAGCTATGTTTAAAGGTGGAATGGGCAACATGATGAAGCAGGCGCAGCAAATGCAAGATCGCATGCAAAAAGCCCAAGAAGAAATTGCCACACTAGAAGTTGTTGGTGAAGCTGGTGCTGGTCTAGTTAAAGTAACTATGCTTGGTAATCACAATGTTCGTCGTGTTCAGCTTGATGAGAGCTTAATGGAAGACGACAAAGACATGATTGAAGACTTACTTGCTGCTGCGTGTAATGATGCTGTCCGCCGTGTTGCAGAAGAAACACAAGAGCGCATGGGTAAAGTAACTGGCGGTATGCAATTACCACCAGGTATGAAAATGCCGTTTTAAGTAAATAATGCAACTTTCAGATAGTTTAAATCAGCTTATTGAGGCATTGCGCTGCCAACCAGGCATTGGCCCAAAGTCAGCGCAACGTATTGCTTTTCACTTGCTAGAGCGCGACCGAAAAGGGGGCACTCAGCTTGGTAATGCATTGACTAAAGCAATGACAGCCGTAGGGCATTGTCAGTCTTGTCGTACTTTTTGCGAACAAGCTCAATGCGATATTTGTTTAAGCACAAAGCGTCAAGACAGCGGGATATTATGCGTTGTTGAATCGCCTACGGATGTGCTTGCCATCGAGCAAACTGGCCAATATTTAGGTTTGTACTTTGTACTCATGGGTCATTTATCGCCTATAGATGGCATAGGTCCTAAAGAAATTGGCTTAGACGTTTTAGAGCAAAAACTTGCTCAGGGCGGTATTAATGAGGTGATTTTAGCGACTAATCCTACCGTTGAAGGTGAAACTACAGCGCATTATATTGCGCAGCTTTGCCATAAGTATAAAGTAGGTGCTTCGCGAATTGCTCATGGCATTCCTGTGGGAGGTGAGCTTGATTTAGTGGACGGCAGAACACTGATGCATGCTTTTAGCGGCAGGCGTGCTGTTACTCAAGACTAACTCAAAGTTACTATTTGAAACATATTATAAAAGCCTACATGATTAAATTACGTAGGCTTTTTTGTTTTTAAGGTAAGCTTAGAAGCAGTCTAATACCAATCCGCAATAATACTTAATCATTTTGCGGGGCTAAACGTGTCGTTACCTGCGTTAAAAAATTCTCATTTAGAACAACTAAATAGCGAATTTTTTGCCTAGCTATAAACACGTTTTTCCGCCCTCAAAACAGATCATTTAATTAAACGAATTGGTATAATATATTTTTGGGCTATGTCTCTAATTAGTAAGGAATACAATGAAGAATAATCAATCCTATCAAAGCGGATTACTGAGTAGTAAGCGTTTTTTACCGCTTTTTATTACGCAGTTTTTCTCAGCAATAAATGATAACGTGTATAAGCAATCGGTGCTTATTTTATTGATATTTCAGGCCGCAACGCTTGCAGATGGGGCATTATATTCAAATATTGCTGCGGGGCTATTTATTCTACCTTTCTTTTTATTTTCAGGGATGGCAGGACAGCTCGCAGAAAAAACAGAAAAGTCTAAGCTCATTAGAATCGTAAAGTTGTGTGAAATTCCTATTATGATTGTAGGTGCGGTCTCAATTTTAACGCAATACGTGTGGCTTATGTTAGCCACAGTATTTTTAATGGGTGTGCAAAGTACGTTTTTTGGGCCATTAAAATACTCTATCTTACCTCAGCACGTTGCACCTAGCGAATTAACAAAAGCGAATGCCTTGGTTGAGTCGGGCACGTTTGTAGCAATACTGATCGGTACAATTTTTGGCACCTACTACATTACTCAATCGCTAGGTCCTACGGCTATAAGTATTGCGGTATTAGTGCTGGCTGTTATGGGTTATGTAAGCAGTCGTTTTATACCCGTTAGTGAGGCGAACGAGCCAAACTTAAAATTTACCTATAATATATTTTCATCCACAAAAAACGTATTTACAGCACTTAATTCGCAAACAGAATCGGTTGGTAAGTCAGTGCTTGGGATCAGCTGGTTTTGGTTAATTGGCGCCATCGTTTTAACGTCCCTACCAAATTATGTAAAACATGTAATGGGCGGCGATGAATTGGTGGTAACCAGTGCACTGGTTGTGTTTTCATTGAGTATTGCTATTGGTTCATTACTGTGTGAAAAGTTATCTCGCTCTCGTATTGAGCTAGGCATTGTGCCCTTTGGCGCTATTTTAATTACCTTGTTTTTATATTTACTGAGCCAAGAGCCCGCTATCAGTACCTATACACCTCAACATACTGAATTATTAACGCTCGCACAGGTATTAAAAACAGGCGATATGGTGTGGCATTTCATATGGATGGCAGGCATAGGCATTGGCGCCGGTTTTTACACTGTACCGCTATATGCGCTTATTCAACAACGGACTGAAGAAGCGAGTCGATCACGAGTTATAGCGGCTAACAATGTATTAAATGCCTTGTTTATGGTGGGCAGTGCTGTTTTAAGTATTGTCACGTTGTCTGTTTTTCAGTGGAGTATTTCAGAGCTATTGCTGTTACTTGCGGGGCTAAATTTACTTATTGCTGTTTATATTTATACCAAAGTACCTGAATTCTTTTTACGCTTTGTTATTTATATTTTGGCCATTTGTATGTACCGCGTAAGAACAAAAGGCGAAGCTAACATTCCTAATGAAGGTGCCGCTGTTATTGTGTGCAACCACGTTAGTTTTGTTGATTGGATGTTTATTTTGGCAGCGTCACCAAGGCCTATTCGGTTTATGGTATTTGCCCCTATTTATTATTCGCCAGCTCTACATTGGTTATTTAAAATGGCTAAAGCTATTCCCATTGATAGTGAAAAAACGAACCCAGAGGCTTTTAAAAAAGCGTTTGATGAAGTGGCTTCTGCGCTTGAAAAAGGCGAGCTTGTTGGTATTTTCCCCGAAGGGAAGCTGACTAGTGACGGCTCAATCGATATTTTCCGTCGTGGAATAGAGCGTATTATTGCACGCTCTCCTGTGCCCGTTGTCCCTGTGCATTTAGGGGGCTTGTGGGGGAGTATGTTTAGCCGTAAAGCTAAGTGGCAATTACCGCGATTAAAATGGTCTTTGGTGTCGGTTGCAGTGGGTGGCCCGATTGCAGCTGACAAAGTAGTAGCAGACGATTTACGTGAGCATGTTTTAGCTTTGAAAGCGCTTCACTCTAAAGGTGTTGATTAATTTAATGACTAGCCCAATATTAGATACACCTTCAGAACCACATATTATTGTTGATGATTTTGTAGCGCCTAAATGCGACGGGTTTATTAAAATATTATATCAAGATGACGATATTTTATTGATTAATAAACCCAGTGGTTTGTTAAGTTTATCGGGTAAAAACCCACTTAACTGGGATTCAGTGCATTATCGTTTGGTACATGGTCAAAAAGGGTTAACAGCCGCTTTTGCTGAGGCTAAGTTACCGCATCGGTTAGATTTGGGTACATCGGGCATTATGATTGTTGGATTAAACGCCGAAGCATCAAAGCATCTTAATAAAGAGTTTCAGGCACGTACTATTCAAAAGCGTTATGTAGCTATGCTAGAGGGTAGCTTGGCTGTTAGTGAGGGACAAATAACTGCGCCAATAGCAAAAGATAGGCTGCTTTTTCCGCGAGTTAAAATTTGCCAATCGACTGGCAAAACCGCAGTCAGTGAATATAAAGTACTGGAACGGCTAAAACAACCATACAGAACCTTAGTGCAGTTCACGCCCGTTACCGGACGTACCCATCAATTGAGAATACACAGCCAGTTTATAGGTCATCCTATTTTAGGCTGTGATTTATATAAAAGTGCGCAAAGTGAACACATGGCAGGGCGCTTACAATTACATGCCAGCGATTTATATTTTGAGCACCCCGTCAGCGGCGAGAAAATTCATATTAATTGCCCGCACTCGTTTTAAATAAATTTATGGTTCTTTGTTTTCGTTTCACCTTTTTTAAATTTTTCCCTTGAAGTTCTAACACCTCACCCCATATTAAGTGCATAACGCAGACACTTTGCAAATTGGAGATATATAAATGACTGCAGCACAAAAAGAAACATTAGGCTTTCAAACAGAAGTAAAACAATTATTAAACTTAATGATTCATTCTCTTTATTCTAATAAAGAAATATTTTTACGTGAACTTGTGTCAAACGCATCAGATGCGGCAGACAAGTTACGCTTTTTAGCACTATCTCAAGGCGATCTTTACCAAGGTGACGCTGATTTACGTGTGCGTATTAGCGCAAATAAAGAAGCAAATACAATTACCATTTCTGATAATGGTATTGGTATGACGCGTGATGAAGTAATTAGCTCATTGGGTACAATTGCAAAGTCGGGTACTGCTGAGTTTTTCAAAAACTTAACGGGTGATCAAAGTAAAGATTCACAGCTGATTGGTCAATTTGGTGTTGGTTTTTACTCAGCATTTATAGTTGCCGATTTAGTAACTGTTCGTACACGTAAAGCGGGTGAAACAACGGCGTACGAGTGGGAATCTCAAGGTGAAGGCGAATACACGCTGCAAGAAATTGAAAAAGAAGGTCGTGGTACTGACATTATTTTACATCTTCGTGATGAAGAAAAAGAATTTGCTGACGATTACCGCTTACGTGGCATTGTTACTAAATACTCAGACCATATTTCAACACCTGTACAAATGTTTAAAGCAGAAGTACCAGAGTCTGAAGGCGAAGACGGCGAAAAAATTCCAGCAGTACCAGGTGAGTGGGAAAGCATTAACCGTGCAACTGCATTGTGGACGCGTGATAAGTCAGAGCTTTCTGATGAAGAATACAAAGAGTTTTACAAGCACGTAAGCCACGACTGGGAAGATCCACTTAGCTGGGCACATAATAAGGTTGAAGGTAAAACGGAATACACCAGCCTTTTATACATCCCTAAAAAAGCACCTTTCGATTTATGGAACCGTGAACGTCAAAGTGGCTTAAAGCTTTACGTACAACGTGTATTTGTAATGGATGATGCTGAGCAGTTTATGCCAAGCTACCTTCGCTTTGTAAAAGGTTTACTAGATTCAAACGATTTACCGCTAAACGTATCTCGTGAAATTCTACAAGACAACAAAGTAACGCAAGCTATTCGTAAAGGGTGTACATCGCGCATTATTAAAATGCTTGAGCGTATGGCTAAAAACAAAGCTGACGATTACCAAGTATTTTGGAATGAGTTTGGCCAAGTAATGAAAGAAGGCCCAGCTGAAGATGCGGCAAATAAAGAAGCCGTATGTAAGCTACTACGTTTTTCGTCTACGCATACTGATTCAGAAACGCAAGATGTGTCGCTTGAGCAATACGTTGAGCGCATGAACGAAGGCCAAGACAAAATTTACTATGTAGTAGCTGATACATTTACTTCTGCGAAAAATTCTCCTCATTTAGAGATTTTCCGCAAAAAAGGCATTGAAGTATTACTACTAAGTGACCGTGTTGACGAGTGGATGATGAGCCACTTAACTGAATTTGCTGATAAGCAATTACAGTCAATCACACGTGGTGATCTAGATTTAGGTAAGCTTGACGACGAAGAAACTAAAAAAGCACAAGAAGAGTCTGAAAAAGAGATGGCTGGGCTTGTTGAACGCATTAAAACAGCACTCGGTGACGACGTTAAAGAAGTGCGCTTTACGCACCGTCTAACAGATTCTCCAGCATGTGTTGTAAGCGACGACAACGACATGAGCTCACAAATGCAAAAGCTAATGGAGTCTGTGGGCCAAGCAGCACCAGAAGCAAAACCTGTGTTTGAGCTAAATCCAGATCACCAACTTGTTAAGCATTTAAATGACGAGCAAGACGAAGATAAGTTTGCACAGTGGTCACATGTTTTATTAGACCAAGCATTACTTGCAGAGCGCGGTACACTTAAAGATCCAACCGGATTTGTTACTCGCTTAAACAAACTGATGCTAGAACTAAGCAAGTAATCAGTTAACTATTTATTTAGTTAATAAAAGTATAAATTATATACTTTAAATAAAAGGGAACGTGTGTTCCCTTTTTTAATGCGCTGTAAATGCATCAACAACTCATCAATTAGTATAAGTTACTTGAGTATCGGCGGCGCTTGTGGAAGAATTCAGGCTTTAAAATAAATATCCATACTAGGGGACAATAATATGCGCATTATTCTTTTGGGCGCGCCGGGTGCAGGTAAAGGTACTCAAGCTCAGTTTTTAATGGACAAATACGGTATTCCACAAATCTCTACTGGCGATATGTTACGTGCAGCAATTAAAGAAGGCACACCATTAGGCTTAGAAGCAAAAAAAGTGATGGATGCTGGTCAACTAATTTCTGACGATATTATTATTGGTTTAGTAAAAGAGCGTATTACTAAAGCTGATTGTGAGAAAGGCTTTTTACTTGATGGCTTCCCACGCACAATTCCTCAAGCCGATGCAATGAAAGAAAATGGCGTAGTGGTTGATCACGTTATTGAATTTGACGTAGCTGATGAAGTGATTGTTGAACGTATGGGCGGACGTCGTGTTCACCCTGGTTCTGGTCGTGTTTACCACATTGTTTATAATCCACCAAAAGTGGAAGGTAAAGACAACGAAACTGGGGATGACTTAATTGTTCGTGCTGACGATACTGAAGAAACAGTACGTAAACGTTTAGGTATTTACCACGAACAAACGATGCCATTAGTTGATTATTACCAAGCAGAAGCGGCTGCTGGTAACACTCAATACCATAAACTAGATGGTACACAAGCTGTTGAAGCGGTTAGTTCACAACTTGGTGAGCTTTTAGGTTAGATTTAAAAGCATAATAAAAAACCGCCAATTGGCGGTTTTTTGTTTTAAAGCTATTTAGCATTGCTTAATCGGCATTACAGCGTTTTAAGTTTTTCGAGTACGCTATTGTACTCAGGTTCAGTTGAAAGACTGCTAACCAATTGTTTATAAATGATGTTATGACTTCTATCTAAAATAAGTACAGAGCGTGTTAATAACCCCATATCTTTGATAATCAATCCGTATTTTTGGCCGAAATCGCGCCAAACAGAATCAGATAGTGCTGTTATTTTATCTATGTTTTCTGTTTTACAAAATCGCTTTTGCGCAAAAGGTAAATCTGCACTAATAGTTAACATAGCAACGGCTGGAAATTGCGCGGCTACTTTTTCGTTAAAATGTTTTGTTTGCAGGCTACAAATGCCGGTATCAAGGCTTGGCACCACACTAATTAAAATAGCCTGGTCTTTATAATCGTCGAGTGTTACAGGGGTGAAATTTCCATCCACTACTTTAAAATTAGGTGCTGTGTCGCCAACAGATACACCTTTACCAAGTAATGTGACAGGTTTACCTTGGGCAGATACCTTTCCCGCATCTAGTTTGTTTTCTAATATAGGGGTTGCATTTGTGAAGGAGCTAAAAATACTAAGGATCAAAAATAATGCACGAAACATAGGTAATTCTCTTTTAAATTAACCAAATAAACTACAGTGTATTATACTGCTAATTGCTAACCAAGGAATTATATACTGGTAAAACATTTAAACTGAAATAAAATTAAAATGTTTTAATTGCAAGGTAATACCAAACTGCATAACTCATTGATCAATTTAACGAATTAAATTGCACTGTAACGTTGTTAAAAATTTTTATTTAGAACAACTAGATACAAAAATTTCGCCTAGTTCTAGCGTAATTTTCTTAACGTTAAATAGACCCCATATATAAGCAGATTGGTATAATTAGTAGAAAAGAATTGGATATAAATTTAGCAGTTAAGAAATAGAGAGATTATATGTCAACATCGGTACTAATATGTGATGATTCAAAATTAGCAAGGCGTCAATTAGCACGATCTTTGCCAGATGATTGGGATATCAAAGTTGAGTTTGCGATTAATGGTGTTGACTGCATTAAGCAAATAGAATTAATTCAACCTGAAATCCTTTTTCTCGATTTAAATATGCCAGAAATGGATGGCTATGAAGTTTTAATAGCCATGAAAGAACAAGGGCTTAATATATTAACCGTGGTCGTGTCTGGCGATATTCAGCCAAGCGCGCATCAACGAGTGATTGAGCTTGGTGCAATTGATTTCATTCAAAAGCCTTGCTCGGCAGAAAAGCTAGCCGAGATTATAGAGCATCATGGCATTAAAGATAAAGCCATGCGCGAACGCCTTTCTCATTCATTAGGAGAACAAGTAGACCCTGATGTTCGTGATATATATCAAGAACTAACTAACGTTGCAATGGGTCAAGCGGGTGATTTACTTGCACGTCTTCTCAATGTATTCGTTAAGTTGCCTATTCCCAACGTTAATATATTAGAGGTAAGTGAGTTAGATATGGCGCTGCGCTCTATTGACAACAATGCCTCTACTTCGGGTGTTTGCCAAGGGTTTATAGGTGGTGGCGTATCCGGTGAAGCATTATTGTTATTAAATGACTCCAGCTTTAAAGAAATCGCCTCTTTAATGAATTACGATGGTGAACTCAACGACAAAGTTGAGCTTGAGTTACTTATGGATATAAGTAATATTCTCATTGGGGCAATTTTAACAGGCCTTTCAAAACAACTCGATATGTCATTTAGCCAAGGGCACCCTATAGTTCTTGGTCAGCACCGAGATGTCTCTGAGTTGGTAAAAGCTAATAAGTCACGCTGGCAGCGCACACTTGCTATTGAGATTAGCTACGGCATAGAAAATCACGATATAAATTGTGATCTTATGCTGCTATTTACTGAAGATTCACTTAAAACTTTGAAGTTCAAAGTTGCTTACCTATTAGAAGACTAAGTTATGGCCGCTGATTTAGATATGAATGAGATCCATTGGTTAATGGATATGTTTAACACCGTTGATGTAGGCCTTGTGGTGCTCGATAGAGATTATAAGGTATGCGTATGGAATGGTTTTATGGAAAACCATTCAGGATTGTTACCAAGTGCGGTAAAGCACAAAGATTTATTTGATTTATTTCCAGCAATTGACGAAAAATGGTTTAGAAGTAAGTCAGAATCAGTATTTGTATTAAAGAATCGCTCATTTACTATTTGGGAGCAGCAGCCTTATATATTTCGCTTTAAAAATTATCGCCCAATAACAGGCAAAGCTGAATACATGTATCAAAATGCGACATTTATACCGCTGACCAATATAAGAGCAGAGGTGAGTCACATTTGTATTATTCTTTATGATGTTACGGATATTGCAGTAAATAAAAAAGAATTAGAAGATTTGAACAAAAAGCTTGAGCAAATGAGTCAAGTTGATAATTTAACACAGCTAACAAACCGAGGTCATTGGGAGGATTTGTTAAAGCAAGAATACCTGCGTACAAAACGCAACGAAGGCTGTAGCGCTTTATTGATGTTTGATATTGATCACTTTAAAAAAGTGAATGACAAATATGGACACAGTGGTGGGGATCAGGCTTTGCGCCATATTGCTAAGCTATTGCGCTCAGCACTGCGTGAAACGGATATAGCAGGGCGCTACGGTGGTGAAGAGTTTGTAGTAACCTTGCTTGATACAGATAAAGAAGGCTCAGTTGTATTTGCTGAACGCTTAAGGCAATTGATTGAATCATCTCCTGCTTTACATAAAAACCTCGAGATTAAGATGACGGTAAGTATTGGTTTGGCGTGTTTTAATCATGAATTTAAGGATCATGAACGTTGGATTGAGGCGGCAGATAAAGCACTTTATTCTTCAAAAGAGCGTGGACGTAATAGAGTAACTTCTTTCGATGATATAAAAAATGACCTCTAAGTGTCATTTTTTATATCAATTAATCGTTATTTCATTGAGGTGCTAAAATAAGCAAGTCAGTATTTAGTAAACGCATTATTTTTTGCTGTTTTTTCTATAAGTTTTGCCTATTCTATTGAGCTGGTCAGTACGAGGAGCTTTTTATGATCCATTATATTCACTCCGTTGTGTGACGAGAGTCATCTGTTGGGCATTGACTAATAGTTGATACCTCACCAGAGTGTGACTCCTGTTCGAGTTTTACTTTAAATCCCCATAGTCTGTAAAGGTGTTTTAGTACCTCCTCGTGTGAGTTTGCTAAAGGAACGCTGTTATGTGGGATGTAGCGTAACGTAAGCGATCTATCGCCTCTAATATCAACATCATACACTTGAATGTTAGGCTCATGATTACTCAAATTATACTGCGCTGAGAGTGCTTCTCTAACGACTTGATAGCCATTGTCGTTATGTATTGCACCAACTTCTAAGTGTGGGTTATTTGCATGATCGACGATAGTAAACAATTTAAAATCGCGTATTAATTTGGGCGATAGAAATTGGCTAATAAAACTCTCATCTTTAAAATTTTCCATTGCAAAGTGCAGGGTATCTAGCCAGTTACTTCCTGCATACTCGGGGAACCACTTTTTATCTTCTTCAGTGGGGTGCTCACATATTCTGCGAATATCCACCATCATGTTAAAACCCAAAGCATATGGATTAACACCTGAATAATATTTGCTGTTATAAGGCGGCTGGTACACTACATTAGTATGGCTTTGTAAAAACTCTAACATGAATGAGTCAGTCAGCTTACCCTCATCATATAAATGATTAAGGATAGTATAGTGCCAAAATGTAGCCCAACCTTCGTTCATAACCTGAGTCTGTTTTTGTGGATAAAAGTATTGTGATATTTTACGAACGATGCGAATGATCTCACGTTGCCAAGAATCGAGTAATGGGGCGTTTTTTTCAATAAAATATAAAATATTTTCTTGTGGTTCTTCTGGAAAGTGGCGTGTTTTCTTTTTTGTTTCTTGTTGTTGTTCAGGAATGGTTCGCCATAACTCGTTTACCTGCGATTGTAGGTATTCCTCTCGTTCATGTTGACGTTTTTGTTCTTCAAATAGCGATATTTGTTGTGGGCGCTTATAGCGATCAACACCATAATTCATGAGTGCATGGCAAGAGTCTAATAAGGTTTCTACTTGAGTAATACCGTGTTTTTCCTCGCAGCGACTTATGTAATTTTTAGCGAATAAAAGGTAGTCTATTATTGAGCTTGCATCAGTCCATGTTTTAAATAAATAATTACCTTTAAAAAATGAGTTATGCCCATAACAGGCATGCGCCATTACAAGTGCTTGCATAGGAAGCGTATTTTCTTCCATTAAGTACGCAATACAAGGGTCTGAATTGATCACTATTTCGTAAGCGAGACCCATTTGTCCGCGCTTATAGTTTTGCTCTGTTTGTATGAACTTTTTACCATACGACCAGTGGCTATATCCTATAGGCATGCCAACGCTCGAGTAAGCATCCATCATTTGCTCGGCTGTGATCACTTCAATTTGATTAGGGTAAGTATCTAATTTGTAGTGGGCTGCAACGCGAGCTATCTCACCTTGGTACTCATTTAGTAAATCAAAGGTCCAATCTGGGCCATCACTCATTCGTTTGTCGTTCATAGTGCACCTCGCTTTAGGCTATGCAGGGCCTTGCTGTTGACGACCTTTTTTGAATAGCTTTCTAAATATAGGATAAATGTCTTCTACTTCTTCAATATGCTGTATAGCGAAATTGTTATGGCTGTGTGTGATGTCTTCATATTCGCGCCATAAGCTTTGATGGGCACGTGTGGTAATTTCTATATAAGCAAAATACCGTACTGCATTTAAAAGCTTATTACGTAAAATCTGCCCACATTGCGGCGTATCGTCAGCCCAATTATCGCCATCAGAGGCTTGCGCTGCGTATACATTCCACTCATCCGCGTGGTAGCGCTTTTTAATTATTTCGTCCATTAACTTAAGGGCGCTTGAAACAATCGTACCGCCCGTTTCTTGAGAGTAGAAAAACTCCTGCTCATCTACTTCTTTTGCTTGTGTGTGATGGCGAATATAAACCACTTCAATGTCTTTGTAACTTCGTGTTAAAAATTGATAAAGCAAAATGTAAAAGCGTTTTGCCATATCTTTTGTCGCCTGATCCATTGAGCCAGACACATCCATAATACAAAACATCACTGCTTTGCTGGTGGGGTGAGGGCGTTTTTCATAATTACGAAAGCGTAAATCGTAATTATCAATAAACGGGACTGATTTAATTTGTACTTTTAATGTCTCAGTTTCTTTTTTTAGTAAGGCGATTGCAGCTTTATCGCTGTGAGACTCAACAAGAAGCATAGCTAGTTGCGCTTCAAGCTCAACTAAGCGACGTTTTTTACCCGCACTCATGGCAACACGACGTGCAAGTGAGCCTTGTAGTGAACGAACTATATCGATATTACTTGGCATTCCATCGCTACAAAATCCAGCGCGATGGGTTTTCATTTGCACTAATTTATCGAGTTGATTTTCTTGCAAGTTAGGTAATTCTAGGTCTTCAAATAGTAAGTCAAGGTATTCATCTTTTGATATAGAGAACACAAACTCGTCTTGCCCTTCGCCTGTATTACTCGCTTCGCCTTCTCCAGCACCGCCAGCTTGTCCGCCTTTAGAGCGTTCAATTTTATCACCCGTAGAAAACTGATCGTTACCAGGGTGAATCTGCTCTCTATTTCCTCCTTTTCCCTGATGAAATGTGGGCTCGCTGATATCTCGCTGTGGAATAGAAATACTCTCACCAGAGCTAGAATCAGTAACGCTGCGTTTGTTTATAGCATCCGATACAGCTTCTTTAATTTGCTTTTTATAGCGCCTAATAAAGCGCTGACGATTAAGCGTGCTTTTATTTTTGCCGTTTAAACGCCTATCTATAAAGTGCGCCATAATGACCTCCTAAAAACTACGACTATGAAGGCTATTGCGACTTTCTAACCCGTAAATACCACTCAGATAGCAAGCGTACTTGTTTCTGTGTGTAGCCTTTTTCGACCATGCGATTAACAAAGTCTTCGTGTTTTTGCTGATCCTCAGCTGATGTTTTGGCGTTAAACGAAATAACAGGGAGTAAATCTTCAGTATTAGAAAACATTTTTTTCTCAATTACCGTACGTAGTTTTTCGTAGCTGGTCCATAGCGGATTCTTGCCATTATTATGGGCACGGGCACGCAGTACAAAATTAACTATCTCATTACGAAAATCTTTCGGGTTAGAAATACCTGCTGGTTTTTCTATTTTTTCAAGTTCAGCGTTTAATGCCGAACGGTCGAATAATTGACCTGTATCAGGGTCTCGATACTCTTGATCTTGAATCCAAAAATCTGCATAAATAACATAGCGGTCAAAAATATTTTGGCCGTATTCAGAGTACGATTCTAAATAGGCGGTTTGTAGTTCTTTCCCTATAAACTCTACGTATTGCGGAATTAAATAGCCTTTTAAAAAGCTTAAATAACGTTCTTCAACTTCAGCTGAAAATTGCTCACGCTCTATTTGCTGTTCTAGTACGTAAAATAAGTGCACTGGATTTGCGGCGACCTCGGTGGTATCAAAATTAAATACACGAGATAAAATCTTAAATGCAAAACGAGTAGATAGTCCTGTCATACCTTCATCAACGCCGGCATAGTCACGATATTCTTGATAGGATTTTGCTTTAGGATCGGTATCTTTTAATGTTTCACCATCGTATACGCGCATTTTTGAATAGATACTGGAATTTTCAGGCTCTTTTAAGCGTGAGAGTGTTGTAAATTGTGCCAGTGTTTTAAGTGTACCAGGGGCGCACGGCACATTGTATAGCTCACTGTGCTCAAGTAACTTGTCGTAAATTTTAATTTCTTCAGTTACACGTAAGCAATAAGGCACTTTAACAATATAAACACGGTCTAAAAATGCTTCGTTATTTTTATTGTTTTTAAAGGTTTGCCATTCAGATTCATTAGAGTGGGCGAGTATCATGCCGCTAAATGGCAGCGCACTAATACCCTCTGTTCCATTGTAGTTACCCTCTTGTGTAGCGGTAAGTAATGGATGTAGCACTTTAATCGGTGCTTTAAACATTTCTACAAACTCCATTAAGCCTTGGTTTGCAAGGCATAAAGAGCCAGAGTAGGCGTATGCATCGGGATCATTTTGGGCAAAATGCTCAAGCTGGCGAATATCTACCTTGCCTACGAGTGCAGAAATATCTTGATTGTTTTCATCTCCAGGCTCTGTTTTAGCGATTCCTATTTGGTTTAAAATCGAAGGGTAGCGTTTAATGACTTTAAATTGACTGATATCCCCGTTAAATTCTTGTAAGCGTTTACCTGCCCAAGGCGACATGATTGTTTTTAAATAGCGCGGTTTGATCCCATATTCTCGCTTAAACAGCTCTGCGTCTTCGATTGGATCAAACAATGAAAGAGGGTGATCGTTTACCGGAGACCCTTTAATTGAATAGATAGGCACTTGTTGCATCAAATACTTTAGTTTTTCAGCAATCGATGATTTACCACCGCCCACGGGGCCAAGTAAATAAAGCACTTGTTTGCATTCTTCTAACCCTTGGGCTGCATGCTTTAAATAAGACACTATTTGCTCAATAGCGTCTTCCATACCGTAAAAATCGGCAAATGCTGGGTAACGTGCAACCACTCTATTAGAAAATAATCGGCTTAGTCGTGCATCCGTTGCGGTGTCCACCATATTTGGTTCGCCAATTGCCATGAGCAGACGCTCTGGGGCGCTTGCATAGGCAGACTTATCGGTTTTACAAATCTCAAGGAATTCAGCGATACTGTACTCTTCTTCTTGTGCCGCTTCGTATCGTGCTTGGTAATGCTCAAAAATAGTCATAATAACCTCCGAAACCCGCTGTAAAAAGGTGCTTACTTTTTAAAGTCTAGTCACGAATTGGTACTTTTGTGCAATAAAATTAAAAATTTAACTCAGGGATGATTTTTTTAGGCTGGGTAGTCCCTATGTGATTATTCCCAGGAGTGATTAACTCTTTGTTGGCGACTAAGGTATAGATGAGGAGCGAGAGCAGTTACCTAAACCAAAAGGGCAACCCGTATTTGGCATTTATATATCGTTATTACCTGTTTATGGGAGAAAAGCACACACTACATAAGCTCTGCCTTGCCTAAATACCAAACAGTCTGCTGCAAATTTAACCTCGAAAGATAAACAGCCCTAGTTTGCATAATGAAAATAAAATGATTGCAACATGCACAAAATAATTTAGCTATATTTTTTTTTGCTTTAAAATTCATGTGATTATAATCTGGAGTGAGGCTTGCATTAATATTTTCACTTAATAAATAAAGGCGAACTTATTATGAAATTAACCCAACTTACCACAGCATGCTTGTCTTTAATTCCCTGCGTTGTTTTTAGTCAATCATTTGATACATGCCCTAGTCAGGCTTTTTTGATGCAAGACTCTAAAGCGCAACTTTATGGTATAGATTTAGTTTCAGCCAAACCGACTGTTTTATCTTCACAATTAACCTTTGCAAATGAAGTCAATAATGAAAGTGTTAACGCAATTGGTTTTAACTATAAAGATCAGTATCTATATGGTTTTAGCAAGCAATCACCTAGTAGTATTGTGCAAATAGGTGATGATTTTGAAATGAAACGCTTGGATGTTAATGGCCTTCCAGCAACTAACTTTTACGTTGGCGATATTCAAGTAACAGGAGATGGAAGCAGCCAACGCGCATCGTATTTTGTGTACCACCCTAATTATGGGCTTTACTCTATTGACTTAAATGGGGATTTAGATGGCGCTATCACAGCCGAACTTCTACCTAACACTAATAATTGGAAGTTAAGTATATTTGATTTTGCATTTCATCCTACAAGTAACTTGCTCTACGCCGTTGAGTCTAACGGAGACTTACACGAAATAAATATTGCAGCAAATACAAGCAAGTTTATCACGCAAGTAGATATTGGCGACGATACGGGGGCATTTGGTGCTGCCTATTTTGACATTAACGGACAGTTTTATTTTAGTAATAATAAAAGTGGTAAAATTCATAAGGTCGATTTAAACGTTAGTCCGGTTGTGGGCTACACACCGATAGCAAATGTATTTACGTCAGGTCCTAAATCAAGCCAAAATGATGGTGCACGCTGCGCCATTGCAGAAGTAAAAGTGACAGACAGCTCAATTGATTTTGGTGATGCACCAGCACCTTACAACACAAGTTTGGAGCAAAGTGGTGCAAGGCACTTATTCGATCCTAACAGTACTGGCAGTGATTTAATTTATTTAGGTGATTCGGTTGATGGTGAAAATATAAATACGGATGCTGATTTAATTAATACCCCAATTGATGCCTCTGATGATGGCGTAAGCTTTGTAACAGCAATATCAGCAGGGCAAAGCAGCCAAATTATTGTTAACGCGTCAGCATCGAGCTTTTTATATGCATGGTTTGACTGGGACCAAAATGGCACTTTTAGCGAAGACGAAAGAGTGGTTACCAAATTAGCCGTGAATCAAGGTGATAATAGCATTTTAATCAGCGTCCCTAGCAGCACAAAATCAGGCCAAACATGGGCGCGTTTTAGAGTTACAGATGGCACAGAAGCATCACTCATTACAGCCACGGGTGGCGTACTAGGCGGAGAAGTTGAAGATTACGAAATCACAACATTTGCAAGCGCAGTTTATCCTGGTGAGAACGATTGGGTAACACTTGCCTATGAGGATAAATGGCCGTATGCAGGTGATTATGATTTTAATGATGTAGTTATTAATTACAGAACGACCCAGCTAATAGAGGGCAGTAATGTGGTTGGCTACAAAATTGATGGTCAACTTATAGGCATAGGTGCTACTTATCATAATGGTTTTGCGGTGAGGTTAAAAGAAACAATAAATGGAGAATCACGTTCTATTTTAAGTAGTGAAGTTGATGAAGATGCCATTGTGTTTGTTATAGATGGTCAACTTCAAAGTGAAAGTTATTTAGAAGCAAACCGTAATGATGCGATACTAATTTTTATGCAAGATACATGGACTCATGTATCTAAACAAACTGGCTGTAGCTACTTTAGGACAGAAGATAACTGTGACACGAATGTTAAAGTAACATTTAGTATGACTATTCCATTAAAAGCTCCAAAAGCAAAAGCGGCTTCGCCAGGTTCACTTCTTGATCCCTTTATTTTTGCATCAGAGGGCTTTTATCATGGTGATTTTTTAATAGATAAAGAAGCTAGAAGCTGGGAGGTGCATGTAAAAAACCAAGCGCCAACTGAAGCATTCGATTCCTCACTATATAATTTTGCTGGCTCTGACGATGTGAGCGATCAAGCTCGGGGTTTGTATTTTCTTAGCCAGAGCGGTTTACCTTGGGCAATGGAAGTAGGTATGCAATGGCTACATCCGTTAGAGGGGGTTGATATCACAGACGCTTATGAGAGTTTTGCTGAATTTGCTGAATCTTCTGGCAAACAAAAATCACAATGGTTTAACGATTATAGTATCAGTAATGTTGTTTTAAAAGGGGAACAATAATGAAAAAATCTATCATAATTTTAACACTATCAATGACTTTAACTGCATGTGGAGGAGGTGGTTCTGAGGAGACAAAAGCCCCTGCAACCGTCTCGGCACCTGCTCCTTCTTCAACAGAAGCCACTAAACCAACCGGTATAAATGCTTTAAAAATTGATGAGCAGTTTAATCTCTCCACTAAATATTCACTAAATTTGGATGTTGAGCTTGGGTTTGGTGATGTAAGAGCATATTTAAATGTATGTCAAAAGAAAGCATCGGCACAGCGAGCAGATTATAATAATTGTATTTATAGAGGCCCACTTGCAAATAGTGCGCTTGAAACACAGCTTGTCTTAAGCAGGCAAGATATTGATTTAGTCGCTGAGGTTTGGTTTTATGATAGCTCGACAGAGCCCCTTTCATATACGTGGCAATATGAACCAAACAAAGAACAACAGTTATTTACTATGAGGTAATCTATCAAGACCTGTTGATCATTCGAGATTGAATCTACAGCAGTAGGTTTGGTATTTAACCTGAGCTCTGGTTAAGAAATTTACTAACGTATTGAATCATGGTGATATTTAAATTTATTTTCTCTAGCCAGAGATTTTCAGTGAAAACAAGGCGTATTTACGCGTTAATAGCTGGCCTATTGCAAGTAAATTCAACGCAGTTAGCGCTGAAAATAACTGCTCGAGATAGATTTATTATCCAGAGTTTATGTTATTTAGGCAGGGTAACGTCTATTTATGTGGTGCGGTTATTTTCTATAAATAGGCGATAATACAGCATAAATACCAAACATTTGCTGCCCTTTGGATTTGTCCTAGATAGCACAAATTTTAATCCGCAAAGATTAACAGACCCTGAAAAATTAATTAGGTCGATAAATTTATGTTTAGAGTCTTCACGCTCAATAATTCGCAAATTATTTTTTTTCGGATTATTTTTTTATTAGCCGCACTGTTTTTTATTGCACTTGCGTTTAATCCATTAAATTATTTTTACGCAGAGGTACTTGTTTCCCTACGTATTCAATTATTAGCAGCAGCACTTATATGTGTTTTATTTTTGATTACGCTTAGATTATATAAAGTTGCAGTGGGGCTACTATTTATATGTATGCTAGGCCTTAGTCCAATGTTTCCTAGCTTATCTTATCAAACATCCAGTAATGAGCGGCTTCTGACGTTTAAGCAAATAAACTTAAATTATAATAATGAATACACAGACGCTCATTTATCAACACTACTGCAACAAAAATGGGATGTGCTGATTTTACAAGAATTCAGTGACAATAACCGTGATTTGTTGAGTCGATTCTTAAGCACAACCGATATGTTTGGTTATGAAGAAATTGAAGGCATTCCTTACGGTATTGTTGTTCTATCACGTATACCTATGGTGTATAAACAGCAGATCAAATTAGATGCTGATAAATTAGGCTATATTAAATTAAAGTTTCTATTTGTTGATCACATTATAACGGTTTTCGTAGCACATCCTCCTTCACCGCGATCGAAACAACTATGGCAAAATAGAAATACCTTACTCGCAGCGCTAAACGAAGCGGCGCAAAATGAAGAGGGCCCGTGGATAATAGCTGGAGATTTAAATGTTGTGCCTTGGTCTCAATATTTCGATTGGGACAACGATAGAACCTGTTTTGGAGAACGTAGCTATGTGAGTTTTATGCCTTTTGAGCGAGGTCGATTTAGGCTGATCGGATTGCCTATTGATCATTGTATTATAAGTGAGCAAATTAGCTTGCATGGAGTCGTCGTCAGTGAGTTTAAAGGTAGCGATCATAGAATGTTAAGTTATGATCTAAGTATTAATGATACCAATTATATTAAAAATATGATCATTCTAGCGTATTAAATAACTCACTAACTACGTTAAAAATTATTTATATAGAACAATTATGTATCATCATTTTAGCCTTGTTACTGCGCTATTTTCTTATCGTTATAATAGATCACTAATTTATGCAATTGGTATAAAAAGACTCTGAGGTTTCACATAAAGCCTTTTTATTACTGATGGATAGTTTTCGCACATTAAACAGCTTATCAAGGTGATTTGATAGACTGTTTGATGTCGTGTAGTAAATGTTGAAAGTTACGTTTATGAGGAAATAACATAAAAGCAGCAGCTGTTAAGGAGAACGCTTTAAATTTAAGTCCGATTTCTCGGTAGTATTCACCGTAACACTCAAATATTCTTGCTTGGGCTTTGAGCCGCGTTTTAATACCAATATCATTTTTACAGCGAGAGATTATTTCTTTCATTGCATTTAGTCTGTTTTGTCTATTCGCGGTGATTGAACCTGCTCTCATTAAATACCCCATTGATATTTGTTGAGAAAAAGCAACGTCCCCAATCCTCGCTAGTTTTAACCAGCAGTCCCAATCACTTGCGCTGTTAAGTGAGTTATCAAATTTTCCAACGTAGTTAATGGCTGATTTTTTTACGACAACAGAAGAAGTACCTATTACATTGGCAAATATAAGTAAATCCATTGGTGATTGGAGGTTTTGATAACCGATATGATCGCTATCAATAAACTTTGAAAATTCGGGCCAATAGGAAAAACAGTCAATAATAGATGCATATTCTTCATCGACATGCATGTAATTAGTAAAACTTAAAACACAGCTAGAATTATTTTTCATATAACTAATTTGATCAAATAATTTATCGTCAGTCCAATAATCATCAGCATCTAAAAAAGCGATATATTCACCTTTAGCTTCTGCTATAGCTTTATTTCTAACACCGACCACTCCTGTATTTTTTTGTTTAATAACTCGAATATTAGACAATGTTTTTTTTGCATTATCGAGCCATTCTACACTGCCATCGGTCGAACCATCGTCGATAACGAGTATTTCACAGTTAATATTTTTTTGCCTAACAACACTTGATATCGCCTTTGCTAAATAGGGCTTACAGTTGTAATTAGGGATAATAACACTGACCTCAATATTCATTTTAATAACCTTATACTTTTCAAGATAACTAGGGTTACGCAAGATAAGAGCCAATGATTTAAGCGCCCTGCGGGGCTGTTTTTTGTTTAATGGTTTGCATATTGCGATATATCTTCGCAAATTGAATTTTAAATGCGTATTTGCGTTGTTTTATGCTGGGCATAGTTCTTGCGAAGTAACAGATAAGTCTATCTGGAGTTTTTAAAATGAAACATATTGGCATCGTTGTTCCTAGCTTCCACATTCCATCAGAAACGTTTGTTGTGACTGAAATTAATGCCCTCGTTAATGCAGGGCATAAGGTAAGTGTACTCACGTTTGAAAATTTAAATAAATGTATAAATTTAAATTGTAGTGTGCGAATTATTGTTATAAAAAAATCGACTCAATCGGCCATTAACGCTGCACTGCAAAGGCCTTTAATAGCCTTGAAAAGCAGTCTTGTAGCGAGAAAATTCACGTCTATTTCCGTTTTATCGTTGATGGGTTATGGATTGAATATTGCTGAGATTATTCTCAAGCATCAAATCTCTCACATTCATTGTCACTTTATGCATGCGCCATTGGCCTACTCAATTATTGCCAGCAAGCTTGCTGGAGTGAGTGTTTCTTCAATTGGTCATGGCCACGATGTATACGTAAACGACTCTGATTTAAAGCTTAAACTGTCGTTGTGTGATTTCTCTGTTGCGGTATGTGAAGACATGGCAATAAAACTGCGTAAATACAGCGCAGGTAAAATTCAATTACTTCATTGTGGAATCGACTTGAGTGTGTTTAATAATAAACCAAGCCGTTTGAGTGAGTCAGTTAAGCTTTTGTTTGTTGGCCGATTAATTGAAAAAAAGGGTCTGCAATTTTTATTACCAGCAATAAAAAAATTGACAAAAAAATACTCTATATCGCTTGATGTTGTCGGAGACGGACCTTTAATGAACGATCTCAAATATATGTGCGAACAACTTAGGATAGATAACGATGTCAGGTTTTTAGGATCAAAAAGCCCTGTATGGCTATCAAAAAATACCAGCCATTATTCTGCTTTAGTTGCGCCATTTTGTATCTCTGAAAATGGTGACCGCGATACGGGACCCGTTGTATTAAAAGAAGCTATGGCCAGCGGTATCCCTGTATTGACCACCGAATTAATGGGAGCAAAAGAAATTGTTAACGATGCCGTTGGGTTTAAATGCGAGCCTTCAAGTATTGAAGGGCTAGAAAAGATATTAGCCAAATTTTGTGAACTTACCCCGTATCAAAGACATGAAAAAGGGTTAAATGCAAAAGAAGTGGTTGCTAAAGATTTTAATGCTAATACGCAAGCTAAAAAACTATCTAACTGGGTACAAAACCTGTAGGAGTTATTATGAATGGAATGAAGCAAATCGCATATTTTGGTTTATCTACTTTATTTCTTAAAGTGTTAGGGTTTGCTTTATTACCTATTTCTACACGCATACTAAGCCAAGCTGAATTTGGCGAACTCAATTTTTTAGTATCAATATCCGCTGTTATGTCGCTGCTTCTGTGTTTAGGATTACCTGAGTTATTATTTAAGCAACACATCAGTGACCCTCAAAGAAAAAGAGCACTATTTAGAGACGCCCTTATTTTATGCGGGTTTTTAAGTTGTTTATTTGTTTTTATATTATTTTATTTTATCGAGCCCTTTAGTGCATTGCTGCCAGTGCCTTTAAATACAATTGATATAAAGCTGTTAGCGGTTAACTTGGCGCTGTCATCTGTACTTAGTGTTTTATTTTGTTACTTTAGATACTATGAAATGGCTAAGCAATTTTGTGTTCTAGCCATACTTCAAGGCGCTGGCCAAACATTATGTACGCTTATTTTACTCTATTTAGGCTACGGGGTGACGGGAGTTATGGTGTCGGGTGTGATATCGAGCACTCTAGTGTTACTTATTGCGTTATCTCTGGTGATTAATCAATTGGGTATTAGTTTTAAATACATTGCATGGAACATAACGCCTAAGAATTGTTTATTTCTGCTAAGCATTATTGTCTCCTCATTGTTTGTATATGCAAACAATGGCGCAGAAAATTGGTTTATAGCAGCAAGCGTGGGTAAAGAAAAGTTAGCTCAATATTATGTTGTATTACAGTTTGCGTTAATGACATCGTTTACTTTTGAGCCAATTAGAATGTGGTGGTTTTCACGCCGCTTTAATGAATTAACACAAAATCGTACCAAGTATATTTTTTTATGCAAACTCAGTTTAGACATTGGTATTTTATTGTGTGCGCTAATGATTATCGTCACACCTCATATTTTTAGTATTGTATTACCTCATAACTATCAATTAAATACTTGGCTGTTACCGAGCCTTATTGTTGTTGTTGTACTAAGGCACCACAGTGACCTATTAAATATTGGATGTTACACGCAGTTCAACGGGCTTTTTGTCACTGTGATTAACGCAATAAGTGCTTTAATCGCACTGTTATTATTAGGTTTTTTGGTACCAAAGTTTGGTGTGTCGGGAGCTGTAAGCGCTTTGGCGTGTGCCCAGTTAGTTAAAACGGGTCTGTTTGTGGCGATAAGCCAAAAGCTTGAATATTTAGCATTTAAGGTAAAAAGCTTTGTGCCAAGTTGGGTGTGTTTTTTACTTATTTATATCCTGAGTATTATTGATTTAGCACAGTACGTTTTATGGCAATTAGTGACGTTTGTTGGCTTTTTAATTGTCCTTTTTTACAAATATAAACCGCTAATAAGTAATGCGATTAAGCCATTTTTAAGGATCAGAGCGCATGATTAGTTGGTACAAGCAGCATTGTTTAATCATAAATGGCTTATTTATTACGGCATTAACACTTGTATTGTATACGCTATTTGGCCCTATTGCTGCGTTTGCATTATTACTACTGCCGTTTGCAGGCTTTTTAGCGGTAAAAATTAGCACCGTGTTCATCATTTTTTTTATTTTATTTAGCTATTTTAGATTACACGAGGCCTTTGTCTTTTTAATGCCTCTCAAAATCCCGAAAATGCTGGCATTGGCGTCATTGCTAGGGATTGCATGGCATTTATTTATATCAAAAACACTGAAGCCTCATTGGAGCTCAACACATTTAATTTTTGTTATTTGGTTTGCGTGGCTAACGGTGTGTGTGTTTAGCGCAACAAACAAAGGCTTAGCAATAGAATACTGGATAGGTGTACTAGTTAAGGTATTTATCATGGTGTTTGCTATTAGCTGGTGGTTAACACGGTTCTCCCACTTTAGCTTTGTTCGCTTGGGGATTATGATCTCTGGTGTGGCGGTAGCATTAGTTGCCTTAAATAATAAAATCAATGGCGTAGGTCTTGTAGAAGGGACGCGGGTGACTATTTCTCGAGAGTATCGATCGCAATTAGGTGATCCAAACGATTTGTCTTTAGTGCTCATGTTTCCTGTTTCTTTTTTGGCCGCTGAACTATTTGACTCTACAGCCAATAAATATCGCCGGCTCTTTGCTGCGATCGGCTTGATGTTAACTATTTCTGGCGTTATCGCTACGCAGAGCCGAGGTGGCTTATTAGGAATTGCAGCTATTTTAAGTTTCTTTTTATATCAAAAAGTAAAAAACCCTGTTGTTGTTGCTATGTTTGCAGGTGTTGGCATGTTAGCAATGATGGTTTTTGCTGGTATTAGCGATAGACAAAGTGGTGGGGCTGTTGAAAGTGGAGTTGATGAATCAGCAATGGGCCGACTATACGCATGGCAAGCGGCAATAAATATGGCTATTTCAAATCCTCTTACGGGTGTTGGCGTTGATAATTTCTTTGTAAATTATTACTTTTACAGCCCACACTGGGATGGCAAGAATCATGCAGTACATAGCACATGGTTTCAGGTGTTAGGTGAAACAGGCTTTGTAGGAATATGCATATTTTTACTTTTAATTGCCAGCATTTACCGAAGCCTTTCGAGAGTTTATTGCATCAATGCACTTAACTACAATGATCAAGTGGCAGTTAATGCGAATGCGTTAAAGGCCGGTATTATAGGGTTTATGGTTGCAGGCACATTTTTAACGCAAGCATTTACTTGGCCGCTGTATATTATTTTGGCCCTCACTATTGCGCTCGAGAAGCTCACTATTCAAAGCAATAAGGAATAACAGTATGATGGTACATGTCAAACGTTGGTTAAAAAACAGTCCACATCCTTTTGCAAAATCACTTTTTCATTTTGCAAAAAACCTTCGCAATCCACAAATGATAGTTATTCCTCTTCTTCATTCGTCGCTTTATCACCTGCATCAATTTGTAAAAGAGTTGTGTCACGAACTGTTAAGAATCATTTATTACACGCCACTGTTTAAAAGCCAAATAAAAGGCAGTAAAAAGCAGCTCTTTTTGTACTCAGGTATGCCACAAGTACTTGGACAGCTTAATATTGAGTGCAGCGATAACGTTAGAATGTCTGGTATTAGCACATTTTGCGGGCGAGTGGGTAACTTAACTACGCCAACACTCATTATTGGTAACAACGTGGATATTGGCTGGCAAAATGCCTTTTCGGTTGGCCAAAAAATCACATTAGAAGACGATGTAAGGTTAGCTGGGCGCGTTTTTTTAGCTGGGTTTCCAGGTCATCCCATTGACTGTGAACGAAGAGCACAAGGCGACAGTGACGACGAGTCTCAAATTGGCGATATTATCATTAAACGCGGTGCATGGTTAGGCACTGGCGTAACGGTACTTGCAGGCGTCACGATTGGTGAGGGAGCAATTATAGGAGCAGGCAGTGTGGTTACAAAAAATATTCCTGCTTTTACTATTGCTGCAGGAAACCCAGCCAAAGTAGTGAAGCATATAAAGGAGTCCTAATATGAAATTTATTGTTTTTGGTGAAGATTGGGCAAGTCATCCAAGCAGTACTCAGCATTTATTTTCAGAGTTGGCTAAAAATCATGAAATACACTGGATAAATTCAATTGGTATGCGCAAACCCCGTTTCAAACGCAACGATTTAGAGCGCGTATGGAGTAAGTTTAAGCAGCTTTTTAGTCAATCAAATCACACCGCAATCAAAACACCTAGCACTATGCAGGTATACAAACTACCAGTGTTACCGTGGCACGATAATACATTAGTAAAGCGCTATAATAGCTGGATTTTTTCCCGATACTTTAAAGGTATTCAAAATAATGAACCCATTATATATTGGTTGAGTGTCCCTACAGCACAGTACTTATTTACAAAAAAAGCGCACGATAAACTCATTTATTACTGCGGCGATGATTTTAACGCGCTTGCCGGCGTTGATGCGCATTTGGTTGCGCCATTTGAAAAAATTTTAATTAATAAAGCCGATTTAATTTATGTCATTAGTCAATTTTTGATGAATAAGATGCCACACTACAAAACTAAAATGCTTAGTCATGGAGTTAGTTATGACCTCTTTACATCTCATACAGATATCGCCCCAGAAATAAACGCGTTGAACGGTCCTATTGTTGGTTTTTACGGCAGTATTAACGCATGGTTAGATATGACATTGTTAACAGCCCTCGCTGCACAAAGGCCTCACTACCAACTGGTATTGGTGGGTGATATTGTTGCCTGTACCTCTCAACTGCTACAGTTTAAAAACGTAACGCATGTTCCTGCGGTGGAGCATCAGCGTTTAGTCACTTTTTCAGCGCATTGGGATGTATCTATTTTACCGTTTGTAAATAATGCGCAAATTAGAGCATGTGATCCACTTAAATTAAAAGAATATTTAGCGGTAGGAACACCTATAGTCGCAACGCAATTTCCCGCTGTGATGCGTTACGAGTCAGAAATTTATATCGCAAAAACCCAAGCTGAATTTATTAGTAAAGTAGATGAAGTACTCTCACTTGATAAAACGCAATTAAATACACTTAAATTAGCGCAACGCCATATAGCGCAAGACCATAGTTGGCAATCAAAAGCGCTTGCTGTTGAGCACGATATCTCTACTTTAAACCACGGGTTATAATTAATAGTTGTTGAGTCTTAAGGATTAAACTTGTGATCATCAAGGGAGTGATACCAATTTGCAATCGATTTTAGGGATTAAATCTGGCGCTAACTAGATTATTTAATTAAGCGAATTGGTGTGAACTGTAGCGCGTGTTTGGTATTTATTCTGAGAGCTCCCTATCTGTTGGAAATTATCACGCCCTAGATTCTGCCTTGCCTAAAAACCAAACCGCCAGCTACAAATTTAACGTATACCAATTCGCAATAATACTTATACCAATTTTATTAAAAACATGATCATTCTAGCGTATTAAATAACTCATTAACTACGTTAAAAATTATTTATATAGAACAACTATGTATCATAATTTTAGCCTTGTTATTGCGCTATTTTCTTATCGCTTTAATAGAACACTAATTTAATGCAATTGGTATTAATCATTTGAAGGTGCCAAACCTGACGTTAGCTACGTTAAAGTTTCTCATTTAGAGCAACAATAGCGGGCCTATTGTAAGTAAATTCAACGTCGTTAGTGCTGAGAATAGCTGCTTAAGATAGATTTATTATTCAGAGTTCAGGTTCTTTAGCATAATATTGGCGCAGCCTGTGCAACTACCTTATTAGACGTCGCTATTTGTAGCTAAAATTCTTATTTTGCAAATAGTCGCTAAATTTCGCATAGCAATATGCAAATGTATAGGTAGGGATTATGTTAGTAAGAGAGCAAATTAAACGATTACTTTATTTAACCTTGTATGCGGTGTATACAAGAGCAAAGCTATTTGTTTTACCGCTTTTGATTGTTCCTTTTGTGGTTATTTTATTAGCAGCTACGTCGCAAAAGCAATATACAAATCACGCCACTATTTTAATTGAAGAGTCAGCACTGCTTAATCCATATTTGGATGATTTATCTTTTTCTTTTGATTTATCAAATCGCATAGCGGCGCTTCGTACCTTGGTTATAAGTCGAAAAGTGCTTATAGCCGTCGCTAAAGAAACGCAATTAGTACCGGGCAATGCATCCCCTGCAGATATAGAAAAGATCCATCAAAAACTTTCTAAAGCACTCTCTCTTTCATTAGTAGGGGACGAGCTTGTTCGCATTAACTTTACATGGCACGACCAAGCAAAAATGAAGCTAGTGCTCGAAAAAGTTGTCGAAAAGTTCATTGAGCGTTTATTAGCACCAACAAGGACCTCATTGGATACATCAGAGCAGTTTTTCTATCAGCAATTGGTAAGCCTTCGTGATGAGTTAGAGTTATCGGAAGAGTCGTTAGCAATATTTAAAGCTAAAAATAGCAATACCTTACCAGCTGTTTTACATAGTAATCGCCAAACATTTGATAAATTGCTAAGTGATCAACAGCAAAAGTCTATTATCTTATCCGGTGCGCAAGCCAAGCTCAAAGCGCTTACAACAAAGATGGGTCAAGCGAATCCAATTTTAGGTCGGATTGAAGAAAAAATAATTACTGCCGAATCAGAACTGAGCTTTTTAAAAACACGCTATACCGAAAAGCACAGTAAAGTCATCTCTAAAAAACGCGAGCTACAAAGCATTAGAAACCGTCAACAGTTATTAATTGAAAATGGCAAAGAGCTTGACCCAACAAATATTGAGCAACTATGGCAAATGGCTAATACTTTGCCCAGTGGCGGTGATGGTGAGAGCAGCGTATTGGTGTCGCAAATTCTTAATCTTGAAGATGCAAAAAACGCTGTTACACAGCATCAGCAAGAGTTTGACATGCTTGAACAGCAGGTTAGTACCGTAAGTGACCGACTTTTAGTAACCAGTGACATTGAAAAACAACTCAGAAAATTAGAGCGCGATTATGACGTTAAACAGTCTTTATATAAAGATATGCTGAGTCGTTATGAAATGGCCAAGGTAACTGGAAAGTTGGTTAAGTACGAAGGGCCAGATAAAGTCAAAACCATAGAGCGTGCCTACAGCCCAACGCAGCCAATCAACACATCACTCGCTATATCAATTATTGTCGGCATCATTTTAGGTCTACTTACAAGTAGCACGATTGTGTTTGTTGCGACTTTATTCGATAGCCATCTAAAAGATATTCAAACCATAGAAAAATTGTCTGCTCTTGAGGTCGTTACTATTTTACCCATTGTGAAGGATGCACCGGTGGACTTGGTTTTTAATTCATCAATGAACTCTATTGAACAGGGGAAATAACATGAACGTATTGCATTTGGTTCAACATTTTAAAATAGGTGGGCTTGAAAAAATGGCCGTAACACTCATGCAAAAAAGCCAATTTGCTGATTCTAGCGTGGTTGTATCGCTAGAAGGGACTTTAAGCGAAGCGATTAAAGATTGGCCACAACTGACATCGTTTGGACACAGATTGATGTGTTTAAATAAAGCTGAAAAGTTTGATTTAAATATAGTTAAAAAGCTCTCTGAGATCATTAAACAATACAATATAGACGTTATACATAGTCACCACATAGGGCCGATGCTTTATGCGAGCATGGCTTGTATTAAAAACCGCCAAGTTAGGCATGTTTCAACTATTCATGATGCGTGGTATTTAAAGAGCTTTAAGCAACGCTTAATAACTAAAGCATTAAATAGATTGACAAAAATACACTGGGTGGCCGATGCACAAGTTGTGGCTAAAGACTTTTTTAATGAAACGGCCATTAAAACGGATAAAACGATACTAAATGGTATCGATTTTAATCAGTTTATAGGTATTAACGAATCTGATGCTCGTCAGCAGCTGAATTTACCTCAAGGTGTTAATTTAGTTGGATGTTCAGCACGACTAGAGCTAGGGAAAGGGCACTTTGCGTTGTTAAGGATTTTATCATCATTGCCAATATATACCGAACTGGTATTTGCGGGCACTGGTAGCTTGCACAGTAAACTGGTTGATTATGCGAGCACATTAGGAATTTTAGATCGGGTTCACTTTTTAGGTAATGTACAAAGCATGCAATTATTTTACTCTGCTATTAACGTTATGTGTCTTTACTCACAAAGAGAAGGCCTTCCGTTATCTATTTTAGAGTCAATGGCATGTGGTAAAGCGATTGTCGCAACTGACGTGGGTGGTATTCGCGAAGTCTTAACAGATAAGCAAGGTATCTTGATCAAACCTGGAAATGAAATGGGACTTAAAACTGCAATTGTAAAAGCAATTAATATGAAACAAGGTGATTGTATAAGAGAGCATGTTTTTTCAATTGCTAATGCGAATAAAATGAGTGCAGAGTACGACCATTTTTATAATGGCTTATCATCGTAAGGAGAAAATAATGACTTATTTACTGATCACACTCGCGGTGTTAATTGCGCTTGTTTTATACCACCATATTGGTTATGTGGCACTTTTAAAATTATTCAGTCGAGATAATAACAAACGCCTTGTGTTTGCTAAAAATACGAAAGCAACCGCAAGCTTTGGTATTTTAATTTGTGCGTACAACGAACAAGCCTATATTAAAGAAAAATTGTATAACTTAGGCGCGATGCTTTACAACACGAAAATGTTCGCAATTCACGTTTATTTAGATGGTTGTACTGATAATACGTATGAAGAGGCTATGTTGGCTCAAGCACAGTTAGCTAAGCAAGATGTAGTTTGTCATTTACATTTCAATAAGCAAAACCAAGGTAAAGCGCACGCTATTAACGAGTTAATTAAACTAACAAAACCTAATTACGATGTGCTGGTGTTTACTGACGTAAGCGCATTACTGAGTATTGATGTATTAATGAACCTTGATGCTGATTTTAAAGATACGCGGCTTAATGTCATTACGGGTGTTTATATTTTAGATGAACACGCAACGACAGAGCAAAAACATTATTGGCAGTATCAAAATAGTATCAGGAGTATGGAGTCAGCACTCGGTGCTGTGATTGGTGTGCCAGGTGCTATGTTTGCCATTCGCTCTAAATATACTGATGTATTAGAGCAAAGCATAATCAATGATGATTTTATTCTTTCCATGAATGCGTTAAAAAATGGCGGAAAAGCCGTTGTTAATAGCGAAATTAATATTTTAGAAAGAGAATGTGATGAGCAAAGTCATGATTATGCAAGACGAGTGAGACTAGGTGCCGGTAATTGGCAGCAAATTAAAATACTCTATAAACTATTAAACCCTCAATTGGGTTGGGTAAGTTTTAACTTTTTTTCACATAAAGTGTTGCGTGGTGTTATGCCAATCGTGCTTGCTTTAATTTATATTTTACTGTTCTCAATAGCGATTTTTTCAACGTTACTACTGCCTAAATTATTATGCGGCTTTATTACGTTTATACATGGTATTGAACTTACTAAAAAGGTATTTAAAATCAAAATGAAACTCCCAATTGTTGATAAAATAAATTACATTCTCAATGCCTACTTCTTAGCATTATGGGGCATTATTAAATTTGAACGCGGTGATTATAAACAGCATTGGCGCAGAGTACATCGTAGTAATACGCAGCAAGATGTAACCATTAAAGTGATTAAACGGGCAATTGACATCGTTGGCTCAGTGACTGGTTTACTTTTGTTGTCTCCGGTTATGCTAAGCGTTGCCGCTATGATAAAACTCACCTCACGAGGCCCTGTTTTATTCAATCAACTAAGAGTGGGGGAAAGTAATGATGATTTTGTTGCTCTTTTTGATGTTCTTAAATTTCGTTCAATGGTGGTTGATGCAGAGGCGCAAAGCGGTGCTGTTTGGGCAAGCAAAAATGACCCAAGAATAACCCCCATAGGCCGATTCATCCGTAAAACACGTTTAGATGAGTTACCACAATTATGGAACGTATTGGTCGGCGATATGTCGCTGATTGGGCCTCGACCAGAACGTCCAGTGTTTTATTCTAAGCTTGAAAAAGACATCCCTTATTTCTCTCAGCGTACTTACGGTATTAAGCCCGGTATATCTGGGCTGGCTCAAGTGATGAATGGCTACGATGAGAGTATTGATGATGCTAGGAATAAAATAGGGTGGGATTATGCCTATATGCTCAGTACCTCATCACCACGAAGTTGGTGTTATATGGAGTTAACCATCTTGTTTAAAACACTGGTTGTTATATTTACTGGTAAAGGACAATAATTATTTTTGCATAATGCAATCGTACACCCAATACTCAATTGCATTATGCTTTGCTTTCCTCTTTTTTCTCTTTCTTTAGTTTAAATATTCTAATTATCAATTACTTAAAGTTGGTTCGTTTCTTGTAACAGTTATATTGAATTTAACAATTTAATAGGTAACTGCCATGACAAATTTAGCTAATGCAAAAGAACATAAAATTGTATCAATCCCAAATGACTTTTCAGGTTTTACCGTAGATGGGTTTAAAGATGAATTTGAAGATCTCGTTGATATGGGTACTGATTTTATTGTCTTAGATTTTTCAAAAACTGAATTTATAGACTCTTCAGGTATAGGTGCTATTGTTTTTCTATATAAGAGAATAGAGAAAAAGAGCCACAAGTTATCTTTGCTTAACGTTACAGGTCAGCCGTTTAAACTAATGAACTTACTTCGAGTAGACAAAACGATTCCATTTATTGATTCAATTTAACGGTTTGAAGGAGAGGAATATGAAAGCACACATTTTTATCATCATAACTTTATTTTTAAGTGGGTGTGCTTCTTGGCCTGATGAAGGACAAGGAGGTTGGGCTGAAAAATACCAAAATTATCCATTAAGCGATGAGCAAAGTGATAACAACTTTGCACAACCGCAAGATGTAGTACGAAGTGAATTTGAACATCTAGTTTTAAAATTAGAGCTTCTAAAATCACAAGATATTAAGGCATGCATGCCTGCTCAACTTTTAAAGGCGCAAATTTACGAAAACCGTATTCGTAGACTTATTACGGCGAACATGTGGGAAGATGCAGAGCATGATTTACTTATTCATTATCATGGTCTTAATCAATTAACAAATCACTTTGATACAGTGCAAAAACTCACTAATTGTGCAGTTTCAGCAACGTCAAAACCCACCTTGTTTAGCGTTAAAAAACAGGTGTCTGATTTGCTAAACAGTGACAATCAATTTGCTTTTAAAGAGTTCGAAATTACTCCTAAATACGCAGTAAGGCTTGCACAAGCTGCTGATTTAACAAAGCAATTAAATAGTATTTCGATTTTGCTTGTGGGTCATACTGATTCTCTTGGCGAGATGAATAGTAACTACGAACTTGCTTTAAAAAGAGCGGAAACCGTTAAGCATTGGCTGGTGGTATATGGTGTCCCTATGCAAAGCATTACAACACTGACACAAGGCAGCTTAAAGCCTTACAGTGAGCAGACTCAAACCAACAGTGCACGCCACTCAGATAGACGTGTAGAGGCAATCGTACTCGACGCTAACAATAAGAATTTGCAAGACAACAAAGCGAAAGCGCTTGTTAGTTGGACCAAAATTATTAAAAGCAAACAGGAGTAAGTTATGAAATATTTATTGACGGTTGCTTTATTACTTTTTTCATTGAGTGCCTACGCTACCAATGATGATACTGACTCAGTAGTGCAGGTGGGAAACAAATTGTTTTTGTATATTCCAGGTGAAGCTGAATTTAATACCGCCTTTGAAGTCGATAAAAAAGGCCAAATTAATCTTCCCGAAATAGGCCAATTTAATGTGGCTGACAAAACCACTTCGCAAATTGAATTAGAATTGACGCCAGTACTTGCAGCGCTATTTGTTGCGATGGATGATTTTTATATAGAAATACGCAGCAGAGATATTCTTATTAATGTGCTGGGTTACGTAAATACTCCTTCGCAAGTTAGTATTCCAGATGATGGCAATATTCAAATGGTGATTGCTAAGGCGGACGGTTTAAAACCGGGTGCGCAATTAGACAGAATGCAAATAAGACGCGGTGATGAAGTTATTGAATTTGATTATAAAGCGTACTTAGATTCCGGTAATATTGGGTTATTACCTTTACTGAGAAGTAAAGATACGGTGTTTGTGCCTGTATCGCCTTTGCTGGGCAATGTTCAAATTGATTTTGATGCACAAACGCTCAGTGCAACGGGTGATGCCAACGACAGTAATGCGGTGACCATTTTAGGTGAAGTGCATAATCCTGGCAGTTTTTCATTCAAAGCAGAAATGACCATCTTAGATGCACTTATGCGCGCAGAAGGCGTTACTCGCTATGCTGATGTGACTAAAATTAGAGTCATTATAGATAAGTCCCCGGTTATTTTTGATCTAAAAGCTTACTTAGATAAACCAGCAAATAGCAATATGCAGCTACTGCAACCAGGCTCTACCGTGTATGTGCCTATTATGGTAGATGATGTAAATACAACTTCTCGCACCGTATATATTATGGGTGAAGTTCAAAAACCAGGCGCGTATGAAGCAGCCGACAGTACTAATTTTTTAGATATTTTAGCTAATGCGGGTGGCCCTACACGTTTTGCAGAAACACGCCATATAAAAATATTAACTCCAGAAGGCGAAAGTATTGTATTTGATTTGCAAGGTTACAGTGAAGGCACCGTTACAACCAAAGTTCCAGATTTAAACCCCGGCGATGTTATTTTTGTGCCAGAGAAGACAGACGTCAATGAAAAAAGTTGGCTTAAAATCCCCACTAAACGCGCTATAAAAATTATAGGTGCAATCCAGTCTCCGGGTCGTTATGAGTGGAGTGACGAAATGGACTTTACTGATTTACTTGCTCATGCTGGTGGGCCAACAAAAGGTGCCAATATTAACGATATAAAAATATTGCGCAATGGCGACGTTACACAACGCTTTGACCTTGAAAAATATACGATTACTGATGGAGACACACCGTTACCAAATTTAGTTGCTGGTGATACGGTAATCGTCGAAGAACTACCCGTCGATCCGTCGGATAATAAATCTCAGTGGATACGTCAAGAATCGAGTAAATCTATTTATATCATGGGGCAGGTCGGTGCGCCAGGGCGTTATTCGTTTAACGAAAATATGCATTTTATTGATATTTTAGCCGCAGCAGATGGGCCAACAGGCGCGGCTGATATTCGTAACATTCGAATAACTCATCGAAATGGTAACCGCGCTAAAGTGAGTAAATTAGACTTGGCCATGTATTTCGAAACAGGCGACGAAACCTTGTTCCCTAATGTTTTACCTGGCGATACCATTTTTGTACCTGAAAAAAATAAAGACTGGCTGCGCACACCTAAAGAGCGAGTAGTACGTATTATGGGCGCTGTGCAAAAACCTGGTAGATATAATTTTGACGATACAATGTCTATTTTAGATGTATTAGCAGAAGCTGGCGGGCCTTCTAATTCAGCATTAATTGATAAGATAGTTGTGGTTAACCATTCATGTTGTAAAGAACAGTCTCGAGTATTTGATTTAGAAGCGTTTATTAAATCTCCAAACTCAGCAAATATTCCAGTATTAAGAGCTGGCGACACGCTATATATACCAGAAAAAGGCCAGGATCTACTAAGCCAATTTAAAGATAATTTCTTAGATGTTATTACTATACTAGCATTAGTGGTGGGCTTATGAAATTAATACCAAAGCAATATCATGAACTTGAAGTAATATGTAATACCATGATTGATCACAATGCGCGTTGCATTACTTTTATATCGCTATCTGGCTCGGAGGGGTCGTCTAGTGTTTGTGTAAGCGTAGCCAAACGATTACAAAGCCAACACAAGTCTGTGTTAATTATCGATTTAAATCCTATCAATACATTTTGTTTAGACGATAAACTACCTACAGCGTGCAATCCATGGCGATTTGATGATATTTCGTGTCAGCTAGGGGTAACTAATTACGAAGGGATCAGTTTATTGGCAATACAAAACCTTGCAGCCATCGAGCCCGCAAAAAATAAGCATGTATTAAACGATGCCGTAGCCCGGTTAAAGCAAGAATATGACTATATTTTAATTGATATGTCACCCGCATTAAAACTTAATAGAAATAATGTGCCGCTGCACTCATTAAGTATTTGTAGCGAATTAACGTTTGTTACAGTTGCACTGGGTATTAATGATGAAGAGTCCCTGTGTAAAGGGATTCGTGAATTAAAACAAGCAGGGCATGGCAATATTAAAATTTTAATAAGCCAGCACAATTTTGCGCCACTGGGTGAGCGTATAGTCAAACTTTTAGAAAAGCATGCCGTTAAATGGCCTAAGTTATCTTCACGTATTAAGGCAAAAATTATTAAACAACGATGGCTATTTGGGCATCATTGAGGACGTTATGGATATATTATTTGAAAGACGTTTTGAATTACTATGGCCAACATTGAGCGAAATACGCCTAGTGCTCAAACATGTTTTAAGAGCCCTTAATGTAAAAAAAGATGAGGTCGATGCAGCAGGTTTAGTGGCAACAGAGTATTTAACTAATTTAATTAGACACAACCAAGGCTCTGAGCATCATATTTTACTGCGCATTAGTCAGTCTAGTAAAGAGAGTTATAGGCTCACCTTTATAGATGAACTAACCCCTTATAATCTCTTTAAAAATAATAATTCATCTTGGACAATAGACTCAGGTGCGTTAGTAGAAGGGGGCATGGGCGTTGAACTCATTCGTCATTATTTTAAAGATGCAGACTATGTAACTAAAGAAGGTAAAAACTTTTTTTCCTTCCCATTAAAACACATAGACAGACGCCCTACGGTTATTTATGTTGATGATGATGTAACACAGCTTGCCTTAATGAGTGCGTACTTGAAAGAGCAATTTCAAGTGATTGCTTGTGAAAGTATTGAAGCCGGATGGCAAGCTATTTTAACTGCCGATGCGAGAATTTTATTACTCGATCATAAATTAAAAAATGGCACGTGTGAGCCTCTTTTAGAAAAACTCAATAAATCTAATTTAAAGTCGCAGCTCTCTGTGGTGATGCTAACTGGTGATGATAGCGAAGAAGTTATTCATAAAATCAACCGATTAGGTGTTGATGACTACCTAATTAAACCGGTTAAAAAAAATAAACTACTGCAGAGTATTGAACGTGTAACGCATCGTTTTGCCTATTTGTCTTATCAAACAACGTTTGAGTCAACGCCATCTAAAATCCATCTACAAAACGATAAAACCGCTCATATTTTTGGCTCTATTAGTTTAGGCAATGGAGGTGACTTCTTTATGCCTATTAATGATGAATGCAGTGCATTTGTACTCGGTGATATGATGGGGCATGGGCTGCAGGCACTCAAAGAAAGTTTTGCTATTAAAGGATTTATAAGTGGCTTTTTAGCCACAGGGCTCCCTTATCAAAATATGCTAGCAGCACTCAATAACGCGCTCTATAAACAACAGCTTTGCAAATCTAGTTTAGTGACACTCGCAATTTGTTTTATAAATAATAATAAAATGTATTGGTTAAATGCGGGACATCCGCCCCCCGTTGTTGTCCGTAAAACAGGAGAGCTCTGCCAACTCACAGGAACAGGGCCATTATTAGGTCTTGCTAAAGATCATAACTATACCCTTTACGAAACGGCACTGGATGATGTAGAGCATATTTTACTTTATACCGATGGTTGGACTGAAAACCGCTTTACCGATAAAGATGAAATAAGTGAGTTGAATAAAATAATACCGAATGAGTATCAGTCCAAAGATGAGTTTGCTCATACATTATGGCAAAACTCACAAGTGACGCTTTCAAAAGAAATTGACGATGCGTCACTGATTGTAATTAATTGAATTTGCTTTAATTAACATTCTATAGTTAAATCATTAGTAATATAAATTTGTGTTCTAAACATCGTCGACTTGCTAACAGGGAATGAACAATGCCACCAACTGTATTAATTGTTGAAGATACTCAATCTCTTGCAATGCTTTATCAATCTTACCTATTACCAACGGGTGTAAATACACTTGTGGCAAGCGATGGTGCTACGGCTATAGATATTATTAATAAAGTACACCCCGATTTAATTGTGCTCGATGTTATGTTACCTGACATGAATGGGCTTGATATTTTAGCTACGTTAGAACCCGAAAACTGTCCTCAAGTTGTTGTTTTAACTGGTCATGCTACTAAAGAAATGGCGATCCAAGCAATAAAATTAGGGGCAAGCGACTTTTTAGAAAAACCAATTGAAGCCGATCGTTTTAGAATTACCGTTAATAATGCACTTAAGATTAAAAACCTTAAGCAAACGGTTACTCAATATAAAAACAAATACGAAAACGGTAAATATTTTGATTTGATTGGTAGTTCAAAGCAAATGCAATCTGTTTATCAGATCATAAGTTCTGCTTCTGTGAGTAAAGCGACAGTATTTATTACAGGTGAAAGCGGCACAGGCAAAGAGTTATGTGCTCGTGCTGTTCACCAAGCATCTAACCGCGCTAATCAACCTTTTGTAGCTCTAAACTGTGCCGCTATTCCTAAAGATTTAATTGAGAGTGAAATTTTTGGACACTTAAAAGGTGCTTTCACGGGAGCAATTGCTAATCGGGTAGGGGCTGCGGGGCAGGCTAATGGCGGCACATTATTTTTAGACGAACTTTGTGAAATGGATATAAATTTACAAAGTAAACTGCTTCGCTTTATACAGACAGGGAGTTATCAGCAAGTTGGCAGCGAAAAAGTAGTCAAAGTGGATGTCCGGTTTGTTTGTGCAACCAATAGAGATCCGCTTGTTGAAGTAGAAAACGGTCGATTTAGAGAAGATCTATACTACAGATTACATGTTATACCTATTGAATTACCGCCACTAAGAGAACGTGGCCAAGATATAATAGAAATAGCCGAGGCTTTATTTGTTAAAATAGCAAAAGATGAAAGCCATCCATACAAAGAAATATCAGAGGATGTAAAACAGCTATTAATACAATACAGTTGGCCTGGTAATGTAAGGCAATTGGAAAATGTGATACGTAATGTATTAGTGCTCAATCCTGAGCAATACATAGATATTGATATGATCCCTGCATTACCAGAAAACACAAAAAAAACGCCAGAGCGAGAAACGATTAATTCAACTGCGCAGCTAATGACGGATACGACCTTTGATTTGCCTAATACACAAAATAATATAAAAGCATTGTGGCTTGCTGAAAAAGAATACATCGAGCATGTTATAAAAATATGTTCATCAAATATACCAAAAGCGGCATCATTACTCGATGTTAGCCCCTCCACACTTTATCGAAAAATTAAAAGTTGGGAAGAAATTCAGTAACATCTTGACCTGTATAGGCTTGTTGAAGTAATAAAAATTGTTTCTTTCCAGAAAATCGTTCATCGAGCATGCTATAAGCATTATCTAGCATCTTTAATTTTTGAACGTTAGGTAAAAGTAGCAATTGTTCGATGCGTTTTTGGCAGTTATTAGCATCTCCTACTGGCATTAAAAAGCCCGTTTTACTGTCCTCGATGATACTTGGTATAGCACCGACAGAGCTACTTATAATAAATTTTCTCTGGGACATAGCCTCAAGTAATGTCATGGGTAAACCTTCTTCTCTAGAGCAAATAAGCAACACATCTATTTTCTCCCAGATAGCGCCACGATCAGTGAGTCCATGATAATGAAGATTGTTTAAAACGGGTATTTCACTTTGCAGAGGACCTTGTCCAAACACATGAAATTCAGCGCCTTTATTTTGCTGCATGTTTTTCGCTAATTGAAAGAATATATCAGGGCCTTTTTCAAATGATAGCCGACCAACAAAGCCAATCCTCATTGGTTTATTTAAGTTATTAGGGGGAATGTATTTAGTGTGCTGTAAAGAAATAAAATTTTCCATTAGGTGTGCGTTTCGAAGTGTATCTTTTATTTTATTTGAGACCGCAAAGTTTGTAGAAAGAGCACAAAGCCATCGGTCTAATTTATTATAAAGTTTTACTTTACCAGTGCCGGCCTCACCAGCATGAAATGTGCTAATGCAGCGTTTATTTGTAACTTTGCAGGCTATACGGCCCAATATTCCCGCTTTATAGCCGTGGGTATGAATAACGGTTTGGTTGTTAAAGCTGGAGAATTTTTTGAGCAGGCTGTTAATATTTCCTTGCAAAAAATCATACGATATGTTTTCTTTGTCTAGCATATCGTAAAAGCCTTGATTACAGTGATGTTTATAAAACAAAATAGAACACTCGATGTGGTTTCTGCTTAGTAATTTTGACAATTCAACTAGATGGGTTTCAATACCGCCAATCATAGAAGAGTCAACAAGTAAAATAACGTTATAATTCATAATTAACTCCAAAAGAAAGATATGATTGATAAAGCAATAATCGAACAGCTAAAAAAGGATGTTGGCAACGAATTGGCCGTTGAGCTATTAAAAACGTTTGTCAACGAATCAAAAAAAACAGTGGCTATCCTAATTAGCAAAAATGAGCGTAGTGAAATAGAAATGAGTGCTCATAGTCTTAAAAGCAGCTGTTACAGTTTCGGTGCATCAGATTTAGGTGATACGTGTAAACAAATTGAAGCGCTAGTTAAGGTAGAACATTCTCAAAAAGATCTAAACACCTTATTAAAAACAGCCGATGAGCAAAGTAAAGTTACCTTCAAAAAACTAGCAACTATTATTGAAAACATTCAAATTTGAGTATTAAGCTGAATTGGCATTTTAAGTAATGCCGAAAAAACATTTTCCAGCTCATTAATATCATGCAAATGTTCTTTGGATTGCATTATCTGTTTACCGTCATGTAAAATTTCCTCAATTGCGCTAGGGGGGATGCTTAAATCGTAAATTTTTACCCCTAGCTGTGCTTGTAACCAGTCTATTCCTGCTGTGCGTGTATGTTTCATGACGCTATTTTCTGTTTGTGTATTTTCGATAAAAATACGACAAGCGGATGTTTGTTCAATAGCGACTAATATCTCGTTTACTAAAAAGGCGGGCATAACGCTTGTGATAATACTGCCAGGGCCAATTATTATTAAATCTGCTGCTAAAATAGCATCAACGCATCCAGGCGCTGCAGGCACATTTTTAGATAAATAAACTTCTTTAGGTAAAGTATTGAGTGCATCTATTGCACATTCTCCAAACACTTCTTCGCTATTATTAAGCTTAGCAACGAGATCGGTGGGGACTTCGGTCATTGGCAAAATGGTTTCAGAATTACCTAACATCGCATTAAAGTAAGCAATAGCCTGTGTGGGTGACTTTGTGATCTCTGTTAAGCCAAGTAGGGTTAAATTGCCTAAGCAATGTCCATCTAATGGGCCTTGAGTGAAACGATGCTCGTAAATTGAGTTAAGCGCAGAATCTTCTCCTGCAAGTTGTAAGCAACATCGTCTAATATCACCAAGTGCGATACAGTCTTGAGACGCCCTTATCTTTCCTGTACTTCCACCATTATCTGTTGTTGCAACGATTGCAGTTAAACTACTACACATTGGTTTAATAGCGCTTAAAACTTGCGCTAATCCATGGCCACCACCTATGCACACTATTTTCATTATTATGCCTTTGTGTTTTATTTAGTCTGCCTTTTAGTAAGCATGAAACATTCCAAAAAGATAAGTTGATTAACGTAATGATTTATAGCGATTTTTATCCTATATTAAATCAAGTACAGAAATATTAAGCTCGCTTTTTGCAAAACGCGATGCATTTTGATGAGGAAAACAGTTATGGGACATACCGAGCAGCTCTCTATGTCTGAGTTACAAACGTACTTAATGGATTTAGCACATTGTGAAGACGAGAGTGATGTATTCCAACTATTGGCCTCTTTATTACAAGACAAGCTGGAATTTGAAGACTGTATTGTTTTAAATAGATATAAAGATCGTTACTACGAGACAATTGCAGCGACAAATACTGTATTTCATACTGAGTCATGGCCTGAATGCCAGTTATTTTCAGAAGCACTCGAAAAAGGGTGTGTTCTTTCTAAATGTCCTCTTCAAGAACTAGAATTCGCGCTTTTAAACTGTATTGATAAGGTGAGCCTTAAAAATTCGCTGGTAATAAGTATTGATTCTGTAGGAGGGCAGGGCTTATTTATATTCACTAATGTGGGAATTTCAAATTGTCATAATATTTTAAATACCGCCACAATGAAAATACTACTACAGCAAGTCTATTTTACGTTTATTAATCAAGTTAAATTACAAAAACAAACACTTAAATCACTGTCAATGATCAATAAGTTCACTACGTTATCGACCCTTTTTAAAGAGCTAGGGACCGAGTGGTTTTGGCGTTCAGACTCTTCAATGTTGTTTAAAAGCGTTAATAATATTGAAACAGTTGGTAATATTTATACTGAAAAGTTTGTTGGTAACAGCATCGAGAGTTTGATTACTAAAAGTGAACAACTTAATGTTGATAAATGGCGTGATTTCAATCAAATAATCGAAAACCAAGAGGATTTTTATAATTTTGAATTTGAGGTGACCTCAGTCCAGGACTTTTGGGTATCTTTTAGTGGGAAACCTCAATTTGATGAACAAGGATATTTTGCAGGTTATTTGGGGCTTGCTAAAAACATAACAGTGTCGAAGGAGAGAGAAGCGGCCCTTCAAGCTGAAAAATTAAAAGCTGAAGACGCGAGTAAAACTAAATCAAAATTTTTGAGTGTGATGTCCCATGAGATAAGAACACCTATTCACGCTGTAATGGGCATGATAGAGCTACTACTTGACACTAAGCTCACTCCAGAGCAACAACAGCTAGTTAACTATGCAAACTCAAGTACCGAAATACTCTATGGTTTAATTACTGATGTGCTCGATTTTTCTAAAATAGAATCTGGCACCGTGTCATTTATTAGTAAACCATTTAATATTAAGCTCTTAAGTGAAAATATAGTAGGTCAGCTTAATATTATAGAGAAGTCGGATGATATTCTTTTTACAACTAATATTGATGAGAATATCCCTAAATATGTTGTGGGTGATGAATACAGGTTAGGGCAAATACTTTTTAACGTGATTGGCAATGCATTTAAGTTTACTAAGCATGGTCAGATTACTTTGAATGTTAACCTTTTTAATGAGCAACTAATTTTTGAAGTTAAAGATTCAGGTATTGGTATTGCAAAAAAAAATCTAGAACTAATATTTCAACCCTTTAGTCAAGTAAACGACAGTATTAACCGAAAGAGCGAAGGTGTGGGTTTAGGCTTAAGTATTTCAAAAAACTTACTTGAACTGATGGGCGGTGAAATAACCCTTGAGACTCAACTTGGGCTGGGAAGTAAATTTACTATTAGCATCCCGTTTAAAGAGGCTAAAGACAGCGAAAACACACATAGCGTAATACAAAAACAAGCGTCGTTATCGATTTTAGTTGCCGAAGACAATAAAACTAATCAAGTACTAATTAAAGCCTATTTAGAAAAACTAAACCATAAAGTAACGCTGGCTAATGAGGGACGCGAAGCAATTGAGTTATTCAAACGTAAAAAGTTTGACCTTGTGTTAATGGATATAATGATGCCTATCATGGATGGTTTATCTGCTGCAGAATATATTCGAGATGAATTGATTAGCGACATACCAATTTATGCCTTAACAGCAAATGCAGAGAAAGATAATAAAGCGTCTTGTTTTAAAGTAGGTATGAATAAAGTATTAACAAAGCCAATTAAATTTCAAGCGTTACAAGAGGCACTATCTGGTGTCTATCCAAGGGGATAAACTAAAAATTGGTATATTCAAAGGAGCTTGAGCAGACAATGCACTGTGTAGGTTTATACAAATAGATTCTCTAAATATTAAAATATTGTGCAAGCTGAGTGCTTTGTTAATTACTTTAGTATTTTTGATTTTTTAATAAAAGTTAAACGATAATAGAGAATCTAAATGAATATACCAATTAAAACGTGGTGATTTTGAATAAGTATACAATATAGCTTTCATCTGGATAAATTATGATTTATATAAAAACAATGAAATTAGTAATAAAAATAACATTCCTTTGCTCATTCCTTATATCTACTAGCGCTTTAGCTGAGCTGGATAAAGTTCAAGTAAATGGCTTTGACGTTGAATACGAGCTAGCTGGGAAAGGTAAACATACTATTTTACTTGAAGCGGGCGGCTCTGCTGGTTTAAGTGATTGGGAACCGGTTTTTGAATCCCTAATTCAACACGCTAGAGTTATACGGTATTCTCGTATTGGTAATGGCGGCTCTGCACAAATAAAGAAAAATTATAGCTCTGAAGAATATGCAGCTGAGGCTTGTTACTTCTTCAAGTACTAAAAATAAAAGAGCCTGTTGTGTATGTTGCGCATTCTTATGGTGCTTACATTGCGCGTGTATTTGCTGCAACATACCCTAATCAGGTTAAAGCGTTGATGTTGATTGAGCCTGGATCGGAGCACGATGTAGATATTATGCGCGCGATTGATTTGCCACGCGCTGAAAAAGAAATTGCAGCTATAAAGCTCGACGATATGAAAAATGGAATGTCGAATCAGTATTTAGATTTTTGGGCAAAACGCCCGCTACCTGATTATCCGCAAATTGCTGACATACCCGTGAAAGTAATTGCCTCAGTTAAAAAGTATAAAAAGCCATCTGTATTATTTTTTACCGACAAAGCGCGGGAAATGTGGGGCGACTTACATTCAAAGTGGGCTAATGCCTTTCCTCAAGGTGAAATAGTAATAACAAATAAAAGCTATCACTACCCACAAAATGATGAGCCAGAAATGGTTGTAGCCCAAGTAGTTAAATTGCTTGAACGTACTAAATGAGGTGTGGGTTTGGTTGTTGATTGTATAAATACCAATTACTGTAAATGAGT
>NZ_JACJEM010000027.1:0-57439 GCF_014164085.1 Pseudoalteromonas sp. SG45-5
CCTGTTTGGCATTGATGCTGCGTTATCGCCTATTTATGGGGAATAACCACACTACATAGGCGCTGCCTTGCCTAAATACCAAACAGACTGCTGCAAATTTAACCTTGAAAGATCAACAGACCCTAGAGTCAGCACCGTCAACACTGTCTTTATTTGATGATTGCTGATTAATTTTGTCGCTGATCATGGCATCGAGCTTTTCGCCGCCTTTAATACCAAAGTCGAGTGTACGAATTGGAAATGGGATACTTATGTCGGCTTCATCTAGTGCTTGCTTAACAGCAACTATGCCTTTGTGGCGTACCGTCATAAAATCAGGCTCGCCAGGATATTTAATCCAAAACCATACCAGTAAATTAATGCTGCTATCGCCAAAACCCTCAGCGTATACGGCGGTTTCGTCTTTGCGAATAACAAAATCAAATTCGTTAATTTTATCGACTATAACATCTTTTGCTTTTTCTATGTCGTCACCGTATGAAATACCAACGGGCACTTCTATACGTCTTACTCCTAGGGTACTGTAATTTTTTAGCACATTTCTAAATAGCACTTTATTTGGTACGAGTATGAGCTGTCCGTAAAAGCTCTCTATGAGCGTGTTACGCAGGTTTATTGAATGCACTGAACCAAACACGTCATCTGTTTCTATTACATCACCCGTTTTGAATGGCTTGCGTATACCCATTGCTATACCGGCGATTAAGTTTTCGGTCATATCTTGAAATGCAAAACCAATTGCTAAACCAACAATACCCGCACCCGCTAATAACGAGGTGACAGTGCCTTTTAAACCCATAAAATCGAGCGCGATAAATAAACCAACACACAGTACAATAACTTTGAATATTGATGCCATCAAATCGGCAATTTGTTTTGAGTCAAGAGATCGGCGCAACAAGTTTTTCATTAAACGGCCAGCAAAACGCGCCAACATTGAAAATACGATGGTTATAACTACAGCGACTATAAAATTAGGGATATGACTGATAACCACGTCAAACCACCCTCCGAGCTTTTCCTCTATTAGTTTTTCGGCATCGCCAATTGACGGTATACTGATCATTTTATTTGCACCTATTTAATTAGTGTTCTCATTAATACCATTTAGGTAAGCAAGTTTAGCGCCAGCATAAAAAAGCCATGCATGGCATGGCTAAAGCGATTTAGTTAAAGAAGCTTTTAATTTTGCTCATCGCGCATAAATACCGGCTCTAACTCTTTAACTGTTGCCTCGGGGCTAAAGTAATAACCCGCTACCGTAAACTCTTTAAGTCGGCTTAATTGCGTTACTTTGTTCTCGATAATGTAGCGCGCCATCATGCCGCGTGCTTTTTTAGCGTAAAAGCTAATTACCTTGTATTGACCGTTTTTACAGTCTTTAAAGTGTGGGGTAATAATTTGTGCATTTAATGCTTTTTTATCTACCGCTTTAAAATATTCGTTTGAAGCAAGGTTAACTAAGTATTGTGCGTCTTGCGCCTTTAATACGTCGTTTAATTTATTAGCTATTACGCTACCCCAAAATTCGTATAGGTTTTTACCGCGTGAATTTTCAAGCTTAGTGCCCATTTCTAATCGGTAAGCTTGCATTAAATCAAGTGGTTTTAATAAACCGTATAAACCCGACAATATACGTAAGTGGCTTTGTGCGTAATCAAGCTCGCTAGCTTTAAGCGTGCTTGCATCTAAACCGCCGTATACATCGCCATTAAAGGCAAGCACTGCTTGTTTAGCATTACTTTGTGTAAACGGCTGCGCCCACTCGCTAAAGCGTGCTGCGTTAAGCCCAGATAGCTTATCGCTAATTTTCATTAAACTGCCAATTTGCGCTGGTGTTAGTTCACGGCATACTTTCATGAGCGCTTCGCTGTGCTCTAGTAATTCAGGTTGAGTGAACTTGTCTGTTGCGGGTGGCGTTTCGTAATCAAGATTTTTTGCAGGTGAAATAACAGTGATCATAGTTAGCTATTGACTTGTAATTTATTTAATGTCAATTTCAACATTAAATGAAACGAAAAGCACGTTTTGTTTAAATAAATCCTCCCTTAATAACCCATACATTGCCGTTTTTCTATTGATAAGGACATAAGACCTATCAAGCATTGTCACACTGTTGCAGTATGGATTAGGTATATTAAGGTGTAGATTTTTCTTTTAACTTGCTTGGAATGAGGAAAGCAAATGACTTCAGCTCTACAAAGGCTAAAACAACATTCATCTATCGTAGCCGACACTGGCGATATTGAAGCGATCAAAAAGCATCAACCAGAAGATGCAACCACAAACCCGTCGCTTTTATTAAAAGCGAGCGAGATTGAAGCATATAAGCCTTACCTAGATAAAGCTTGGAGCTATGCAAAAGAAACCGAGCAAGAGCCCGCTAAACAACTTGAACTAGCATGTGATTACTTTGCCGTGTTACTTGGTAAAGAAATTAGCGAGATTGTACCTGGTTATATTTCTACTGAAGTAGATGCACGCCTTTCGTTTAATACGCAAGCGACTATTGATAAAGCACATACTCTACTTAGCCTTTACGAAAAAGAAGGTGTAAGCAAAGATAAAATTTTAATTAAAGTAGCGTCTACATGGGAAGGTATTAAAGCCGCTGAGCAGCTAGAAAAAGAAGGCACTAAATGTAACCTTACTTTATTATTTAGCGATGCCCAAGCTCGCGCATGTGCCGATGCAAACGTATTTCTTATTTCGCCATTTGTTGGCCGTATTTTAGATTGGCATGTTGCTAACGGTATGGAAAAACCGACCGATCCGCTACAAGATCCAGGTGTTCAGTCTGTACGCAGCATTTTTGAATTTTACAAACGTCATGACTACAAAACAGTCGTGATGGGTGCTAGTTTCCGTAACACGGGCGAAATTATTGCTCTTACTGGTTGCGACAAACTAACTATTAGCCCTAACCTTTTAGAAGATTTAGGCAACCTTGAAGGCGCACAGGAATACTTGCTAGAAAGTGATGTTCCACAAGAGCCAAAACCAGAGCCGCTTACAGAAGCGCAGTTCCGTTGGTTACATAACCAAGATGCTATGGCAACTGAAAAGCTAGCTGAAGGTATTCGCTCTTTTGCTGATGCACAAGAACAACTAGAAGCACGTTTTAAAGCAATGTAGCTTGCGATACAAACGTACTTTAAAAAACGTCGCATTTGCGGCGTTTTTTTGTGCCTGAAATAACTTCAATCCTCCTATTGACCTAGTAAAACCTTCATCAATACATCACACTTATGTAACATTATTGTCACTTTTTTATTCTATTTTAGCTAGGCCTGTGGTATAGGTATTCTTGAGGTCACAAAATCAATAGGAGAAGTTCATGGATAGCCTAAACGATATATTAGAGATACTAGAAGGTCCTGATACAACACGGAAAACCTCTCAGAAAAATAAAAAAAGAAAATGGCGTGAAATAGAAGCAATAAAAGATAAGCAACGCCTTCGTAAAGAACTACAAGAACTAGACTATTTTACAGACAGTATTGCAATTGAAGAGCTCGATTTTTAATTCAATACACACCAACTAAACAAAAAGGCTTCCAGCATATGGAAGCCTTTTTTAATGTTTTTAAACCATTTGAACTCTTTGAAAGAAACTAGATTTGCCAGTTAATTGGCTTTTCACTTTGAGATTGTAGTAACTCATTTGTTTGTGAAAAATGCTTACAACCAAAAAAACCTCTATGCGCCGAAAGTGGCGATGGGTGCGGCCCTTTTAAAACATGATGACGAGCGCTGTCTATACCCTTACCTTTTTTTTGTGCATGTGCACCCCATAAAATAAATACCACACCTTCGCAGTACTTATTAATATGCGCTATTACATTATCGGTAAATTGCTCCCACCCTAAATGCTTATGAGAATGCGCTTGCCCTTGCTCAACGGTCAGTACGGTATTGAGTAAAAATACCCCCTGCTCTGCCCAGCTTTGTAAATAACCATGATCTGGCGTGGTAAACCCGCTGATATCGGTAGCCAACTCTTTGTACATATTTTTAAGCGACGGCGGCAGTTTTTTTACATCAGGCAATACCGAAAAACACAAACCATGCGCTTGCCCTGCACCGTGGTATGGGTCTTGCCCTAAAATGACAACGCGGATGTTATTAAGCGCTGTGGCATCAAAAGCACTAAATACTTGAGGTTCAGGCGGATAAACAGCAACACCTTCATTGCGGCGATTAGCCACATACTCTAACGTTTGCTGCATGTAAGGTTGCTGTAATTCACTTTCTAAAAATGTAGCCCAATCGCTCATTGTGTACTCTTAATCTGTTTACGTGATACGTCTATTTTATCACACATATCAGCGAGCCCATCTAGCATACGCGGCGAAAAACGATGTAATAAGTTGGCATTTACGCTAATAAATTGACCATTTTTAACGGCTGGCACTTCTGGCCATTTTTGCCAATTAACAACCGGTTGTGGCATTTTTGATTTTTCATCAGGGATAATAATGACTTGTGGCTTAGTAACGATAACATTTTCGATACTAATTTGCGGATAATCCGTCGTACTCTGCGCAAATACATTACTTACATGGCATGTTTCTATTAGCTGGCTGATCCATGTATTTTTGCCTACTGACATCATAGGTTCTGGCCATAACTGATAAAACCCAGTTATATTTTTTTTACCTTGCTGGCTTTTAACTATACCGTTTAGTTTTTGCGTAAATGCATTTGCTGCTTGCTGGCTTTGCTCAATATTCCCTGTAAATTCACCAAAAGTAAGTAACTCGTCGGCTACAGCGTCGATTGTGGTCGGGTTACTCAAATATACTTTTATACCTAAACGCTCTATTTGGGCTAAATCTTCGCTTTGATTTCCACTTTTCCACGCAATAACTAAATCAGGTTTAAGCGCCAATACTTTTTCAAGAGAGATACCGTAATAACCCCCTATGCGCTCAATACTTTGGGCCTCAGCAGGATAGTCGGCGTAATCAACTGTACCCACGATATTATCGCCCGCCCCGATGGCAAATAGGTTTTCGACTATGTGCGGTGCAAGGGCAATTATTCGCAGCTTTTTAGAATCCTCTACCTGCTCTGCAAATGTATTACTCGATACGCTAAAAAACAGTAGCCTAATAAAAAACGCTCTAAACATTAGTAATCAAACCCTTCAAGCGCTTTTATACCTGAGTCGAATGCGTGTTTTACATTACGCACTTCGCTTACTGTGTCGGCAAGGTCTGTTAAAGTACGATGCGCTGCACGCCCTGTAATAATAACCGACTGCATTGGCGGGCGGTTATTCAGCGCCATTACTACTTCATCTAAATCTACATAGCCATAGGTCACCATATACGTAAGCTCATCAAGTAATACTAAATCAATACTGCTATCAGCAAGCATACGTTTTGACTCTTGCCATGTTGCCTGCGCGGCTGCAGTATCGGCTTCTTTATTTTGCGTATCCCAGGTAAAACCGGTGTTCATTACAACAAATTCAACGCCTGCTCCTTGTAATAAATTACGCTCTCCGCACTCCCAAGTACCTTTTATATATTGGCAAACGGCCGCTTTTTTACCATGTCCCACACTGCGTGCTACAACGCCAAAGCCCGAGGTTGATTTACCTTTACCGTTACCGGTAATTACCTGAAAAATACCTTTTACATCTTGCGCGGCAGCAACGCGCGCATCCACTTGCTCTTTTACTTTTTGTTGGCGCTGCTGGTGCTTATCGTTGTTTTGTTCAGTCATTATTGTGCCCTTCATAAATCGAGATAATTTGCTGTATGTTTAAATGCGTTTCGCACATGGTTGCTAATTGTTCTAACTGCTGCTCACGGTGATCAACAATACTAATTGGATTAATTGAGGCGCTTGGTTTTACCCACTTTAAAATTTGCGATGTAGCATCGGCTTCATCAAACAAGCCATGTAGATAGGTGCCTGCAATGGCGTTATCATCGCTAATAAAACCGTCAAACGCAAAACCATGGGGGTGGCTTTCATCAAAGCTTAAAAATGGCTTATGAAGCGCTGCTCCTTGGCTAATCCCTGCATGTATTTCGTAACCACTACAGGGGGTTGATTGGTTATTTAAAAGCAGTGTAGCGGTTATTTTAGTTAATACTTTTTGCGTTGCCAGCGTGGTTTCAAAGTCGCATAGGGCAAGTCCATTTACTTGTTTTAATGACGACTCAATACCATCGGGATCGTTGAGCGTATTGCCCAGCATTTGCATGCCACCACAAATACCAAGTACTTTGCCACCATAGCGTAAATGACGCTTAATTTGTGTGTCCCAACCTTCATTTTTTAAAAAGGTTAGATCACCTAGCACGTTTTTACTGCCTGGTAGAATGATCAGATCAACGTCTGGGATCGTTTGCGTGTGGCATACATAATTTATATTAATATGTGGGTGCAAACGCAGTGCATCAAAATCGGTGTGATTACTAATGTGTGGAACGAGCAACACTGCAATATTAATTATGGCGTTAGTTACGTTATTATCAATTGCGACAGCGTCTTCAGCGTCAAGCGCGAGGTCATGCAAATAAGGTAATACGCCAAGTACGGGTTTGTTTGTATAGTCTTCAAGCCAATCAAGCCCGCCTTGAAGTAAACTGATATCGCCTCTAAAGCGGTTTATAACAAAGCCTTTTACGCGCGCCTGTTCTGACTCGCTTAACAACGCAAGCGTACCTACCAAATGTGCAAACACACCGCCTTTATCAATATCGGCAATGATAATTACAGAGCAATCTACCTCTTCGGCGTACCCCATATTAGCAATGTCATTTTCACGCAGGTTTATTTCAGCAGGGCTACCTGCTCCTTCAACGAGTAGTAAATCAAAACGTTTCGCTAAGCGGTTATGTGAAGTAATTACCGCATCCATCGCCACTTTTTTATAGTCGTGATATTTGCCCGCTTCCATATTACTTATCGCTTTTCCGTGAATAATCACTTGTGCGCCGGTGTCGCTATTAGGCTTAAGTAATATAGGGTTAAAGTCGATTTCGGGCTCCACCTTTGCAGCTATTGCTTGTAGTGCTTGGGCGCGGCCAATTTCGCCGCCATCTTTAGTTACGGCGCTATTGAGTGCCATATTTTGAGGTTTAAAGGGCGCAACATTTATCCCTCGCTTGGCAAACACTCTACAAAGCGCTGCAACTAAGGTACTTTTACCTGCGTCTGATGTAGTGCCTTGCACCATTAAGGTTTTCATGGAGTTACACCTTTGATTTTCTAAAAAATAACAAACTTAAAAAGAACACGCTACCAATAGCAGCTGTAATAACACCGACGGGTAACTCTTGGTTTTTTAGTAATGAACGCGAAAGTACATCAACCCACACCATAAATGTACCACCCACCAAGCTGGTTACCAGTAATCCAGCTATGGAGCCTTGAGATATAAAAAAGCGCACAATATGTGGCACCATTAACCCTACAAATCCTATGCCGCCACACATAGCCACCAGCACAGCGGTAATTAGCGAACTTAAAACCAGCATGAGGATTCTAAAGCGCTGCACTCTTACACCCAATGTAATTGCACTCTCATCGCCAAGTAGCATGGCATTGAGTTGCCTTCTAAAACTCAGCATTAAAAATGTACATAATGCGATTACCAATAAAGGCAACCAAAGCGTAGCCCACTGCGCACGCGCAAAGCTGCCCAGTGTCCAAAATAAAATAGCGGCTACCGCCTGAGGATCGCTCCAATAAAGCAATAAGCTGGTAAACGCGCTAAATAAAAACGACAGAGCAACGCCTGCTAATAACATTGATTCTACCTGTGCACTTTGTTGCCTACCTGCAATAAGTATTAATAAACTCATAGCGAGTAAACTACCTAACAATGCCGCTGCCGATAACATAAAACCTGCGCTAATGCCGGATAGCGCCATAAGTAACACCACCCCAAAAGAGGCACCCGACGATATTCCAAATAAGTAAGGATCGGCTAACTGATTGCGCGTTACCGTTTGTAAAATAAGCCCCGCAATGGCTAAACCAGAGCCGGCTAAAAAGGCGAGTAATGTACGTGGCATTCTTAGCTCGTAAATAATACGCGTATTAAAAGAGGCATCATTTGAGAGCAAAAAACTATTAAGTACATCTTGCAATGAGGTATCTGCTGCACCAAAACTAAGTGCTGCAAATAAGCTAAATAAAGCAGCTGCAGCACTTATAAATAGCGCAAGTGAGTGGCGACTATTAACTGCGCTCATATTATTCGTAACCATAAAAGTAAGTGATATGAGGGATACTATTTCCAGATTGCGATAGCTGTGGGTGATTATTTACTTGGGCGCAGACACCAAAAACGTCGCCTAGCATGTTTTCGGTTAATACCTCACTTGGCGTGCCTGAATGCGTAATTTCACCATTTTTAATAACCACTAGTTCATCGCACATTGCAGAAGCTAAGTTTAAATCGTGAAACGATGCAAATACCGTAACACCCAACGATTTAGCCAGCTCCATTACCTGTATTTGATATTTAACATCTAAATGGCTGGTAGGCTCGTCCATTATTAACAGTTGAGGTTGCTGGACTATGGCGCGGGCAATAAGCGCCCTTTGCTTTTCACCACCTGAAAGTGATTCAAAGCTTTGATCACTATGATCTACCAACCCTACGGTGTTAATAGCTTGGGTGATTTTTTGTTTATCAATGTTAGTTATTGAGCTAAATAGCGATTTATGAGGCGTTAGCCCAAGCGCAATAACGTCAAATACGCTTAAGTTAAATTGCGACGGGGTTTCTTGCAAAACAACCGCTACTTTTTTTGCGTACTCATCGCTTTTTAGCTGCCAAATATCGGTGTTGTTAAATTCTATAACACCTTCAGTTGGTTTATTAAAACGATATAAACAACGCAATAAGCTCGATTTACCTGCGCCGTTGGGGCCAATTAAACCAACAAATTTACCTGTGGTTATTTTAAGGTTTATTTTTTTGAGGATCGTTTTATTGCCAATACCCCACGATACGTTTTTAACGTTTAGTAATGATATATTTAATGGCGTTTGAGTGTGCAATAGTCAGTCCTAGATAGGGTTAAACTCACCAAAAATGCGATAAAAATACTAATGCACTACAAGAAAAAATGAGTAAACCCGCTCGTTAAAAGAATTCATACCAATTGCATTAAATTAGTGATTTATTATAGCGACAAACAAATAGCTTAATAACAAGGCGGAAATTATGACATATACTTGTTCTATATGAATAATTTTCAACGGAGTTAGTAAGTTATTTAATTCGCTAGAAAGATCATGTTTTTAATAAAATTGGTATTATACCATTTGTATCTGACTTACAGCTCAGCTGCTTACAGTTGCGGGAACAGTCGAGGACTCTCACCTCATTCCAAATGAATGTCTATTATGGGCGGCTAAGTAAATAATTTAAAGCAAAAAAAACCGCACTTAAAAGAGTGCGGTTAAAAAGGGAGTGTTTTAACTAATTTAGCGAATAGTTAAAACTTGTATTCCATACCTAAGCCTACGTAATCTTGGTCAACATTGTTGTCCATATCGAAGCTTGAGTAAAAACCAAATACTTTAATGTTTTTATTTAATTTGTGATCAATACCCACTGAGATTGCTGACTTATCATTACTGTCGTCAAAATCCATAGCTTGATATTGCACTTTAAAAGTATTGCTACCCATGCTGTAAGCCGCATTTACTAAATAACCATCAGCTTCTGCGCTACCGTCTACTTTTTCTTGTGTTTGATACATTGCGCCCAATTTAAAGTCTTCAATTTTACCTTGAATTGACGCACGTACTACATCGTAGCCATTTACTTCACTATCAACCGCAATAGATGCATATACTGCACTCTTTTTAAGTGCAACATCACCGTAAGTAACCGCCATTGAGTAACCATTATCGGCGTCTACGTCATCTTCGGCAATAAAAGTAGCAAGTACTTTAAAACCTTCGTATGAGTTTGATGAATAGCTAACTGAATCACCTAAACGATTTTCACCTTTAAATACATTTTTAATATCGCCTTCAAGGTCATTAAATAAATCTAACTTACCTTGAGATTGTTTAAGTGCAGTATCATTACGTCCAATTACAACTTGACCGAACGATCCTTTTAAACCAACGTACTGGTTACGCGCAGAAATGTTATCGTCATTATCGCCTTTTGAATCAGCATCAGACACATCAACTTGAAACTCAAACTTATAAACAGCTTCTAAGCCATCATTTATTTTTTCAGAACCCTTTAAGCCAAAACGAGATGCATTACTTTTAATCTCAGTAAAAGACCCTTCACCATCATCAGATGATTGCACTGTTACGTTCGCTTTACCGTACACGTCGACATCCGCGATTGCATTAAAAGATAAACCACTTAATAGTGCTAAGCATAAGCTCGATTTTACAAATTTCATGTTATTTCCTTGGATAATCACAAAAGACTAATTTTTTAAAACAGCTACATTCTGTCACCGCTAAATGACACTAATATTACAATAGAAACATTAATGTCTTTTTTAATTAATAAAAGTGCATTAAATATGAAACCAAAATAACATGAAAATCAAATAAACGACCGCACCTACTTACCTATTTTAACAACAGGCTTGGCGTCATTTGCGTTAACAAGCTAACTAAGGTTTCTATTAATTCTTTCTGTTCATTATCTCTATGATAGGCAATAAATACATCCCTTGACGTGTTTTCTACATCTTTTACATGAAATAACTCACCGGTTTCTAAATGCCCTTCAACCAATACTTGAGGTATAAATGCACTACCACCACATTGTAGTATTAGGTCAAGTGCAATACGCCCGGTGCTAGTTCTAAAGTAAGGCGGTGTTTTACCAGTGAATTGACGAGCATGCCAAAGTGAAAAAGTAGTCCCCCAATCAACATACACATATTGGTTATCAAAGAAGTTCTCGTTAGTTGCAGTATCGTACCCGCTCACGGGGATGATTGGCAGTTCACAAATACGCTCAACAACTAGCTCATCTACTTTAGGGGGATCAAATAAAATAGCTAAATCGAGCGTACGTTCTAGCAATAAACGAGTACTTTCTTGTTGTGCTTTAACTTCAGCGACCAACGACACGCCAGGCATGGCCGATACAATGTTAGTAATACCGAATTGTAAGAATGCATCCCAAATATTAGGCGTTCCAGCTAAGCTAATTTGTTTGTGCATGTTATCAGCAAGTGCAACATCAACTTTAGCACGTTGCATACCCGTAATAATCATTTGCGCATGCGGCAATAAACGCTCACCCGGTGCTGTGAGTTGAATATTATTACGCTGGCGTATAAATAAATTAACACCAAGCCCTTGCTCTAATTGACGAATTCTAAAACTTACTGCAGACTGCGTAATGTAAAGATTTTCGGCCGCTTTACCGAAGTGGCGTGTACGCACGACTTCAACAAATGTTTTTAATAAATCGATATCCAATTTTTTATCCTCACGATAAAAATAATTTGTTTAATAAATTGCCAAACTTGCATCATACTCCAGCTAATTAATAGGGTATGAGGATAAAGCTATGAGCAATAACATTTCATTACTACGCCAAGCATTTGTTAGCCAACGTCAATTTTATGATGATCAGAATTTTCCACGAGGCTTTAGCCGCAGCGGAAACTTCACCTTATTAGAAGCCAGTATCTTAGAGCAACACGGCGTTGTTTTAAAAGGCTTATACAGCAAGACAATTGAGCCACAAAATGAACACCAAAAACAGTTTTTAGCCGTGGTAACTGGTTCACAAGAACCAACTAATCCAATCGAGCGTACTTGGGTTAAATACTTAAAGCTAACGACTTGTAAAACGAAGTTTCATACATTATTTGGCCGCTCAAAAATATCAACCCCAGTGCCTATTAGCCAAGACTATTACTCTGAATCTGATAGCCTGTAAGTATCTAAGTTATTTGCTTTTTTGCGTTTTAACAGTTACAACTTATATAAGCAAATAATTTTGCAAAATATAAACAAGGTTGTTACGTGACGCGAAAATTACTGATAGTTGAAGATACGCCAACAATCGCGCGAGTGCAAAAGCACATCGCGCTTAAGGCTGGGTATGAGGTTGATATAGCAGAATCATTGGCACAAACAAAAGAACTTATAAGTAAGAATAACTACTTTTGCGCTGTTGTCGATTATATTTTACCCGACGCCCCGTCAGGTGAAGCAGTACCCTGTACTGTACAGGCCGAAATTCCAACAATTGTTATGACGGGTAATATCGACAAAAAAACCCGTGAAACAGTAGAAAAATACCCAATAATTGATTACATCATTAAAGAGAATAAACAAGCTTATCAGTATCTCGAAAAACAATTATTAAGACTCCCTCGAAACGAAGACATAAAAGTGCTAGTTGTTGATGACTCTGCACCTACACGACATTATATTTGTAGCCTACTGACACGTCATAAATACCAAACATTACAAGCTGAAGATGGAAAAGAAGCACTTGCCATGCTTGAGGCAGCCCCTGATATCTCTGTTATTATTACTGATAATGAAATGCCAAATATGAATGGTGATGAATTATGTACCGAAATACGCCGTTTATATAACAATGATGAGAAAGCGATAATTGGTATATCAGGCGCTGATTCATCTGATTTATCGACGCTATTTTTAAAAAATGGCGCAAATGATTACTTACATAAACCTTTCAATAGTGAAGAGTTTTATTGCCGGCTTAGCCAAAACGTCGATATGTTAACGCTTATAGCAACCATAAAAAAGCAAGCTAATACTGACTACCTTACTAAATTACCTAATCGTCGTTACTTTTTTGAAGAGGCAAAAAAATCCCTTAAAATAATTAAACTTGATGAAGGCAATGGCGCATTAGCGATGCTGGATATTGATCACTTTAAAGCAATCAACGATACCTATGGCCATGATATTGGCGACGAAGTGTTAAAAGGTTTATCTATTTGTTTTAGCAAATACTTTAAAAAGTATTTAGTGGCACGCTTGGGTGGCGAAGAGTTTGCTGTTTATTTTGCCGATACAGATAAGCAAGAAGCACTTAAAAGATTAGAAGGCTTTAGGTATTTTATCGAAACAAACAGCCAAGAGTTTAGCAAAGCTAAAATTAAATTTACTATTTCTATTGGCTTTTCAATTGGACCTGTTTATCAAATTGATGAATTATTAAAACAGGCCGACTTAAAGCTATACGACGCTAAAGAATCTGGTCGTAATAAAGTAGTTAGCTAACAGCTCTATTAGTTAACTATACTTCTGCGGCTGTAATGGCCGCTTTTTTTCGTTTGCGCGACTGATGATATGAATCCCAACTAAAAATAGCGAGTGCACTCCAAATACATGCAAACGTAACTAATCTTTCAGCGTCAAATACTTCACCGTAAAACACCACTGCCAATATAAACATGAGGCTTGGCCCAATATACTGAAAAAAGCCCAAGGTAGTATATTGCAAGCGTTTTGCTGCGCCGGTAAAGCAAAGTAGCGGCAGTGTTGTTACTATACCTGCACTAATAAGTAATACACCAGTGTACCAATCGTTTGCAGATAAGTTTGATGTAGCAGAAGGAGCCATTAACCACCAGTAAATGAGGGCGACTGGTAGCAAAATAATTGCTTCTAGCAATATGCCAGGTAGGGCTTCAACCGGTAGTTTTTTACGTAACAAACCATAAAGTGCAAACGATATCGCCAACGAAAAAGCCACCACAGGAAACGAGCCAAAACTAATTAATTGCAATAACACCCCCGTAAACGCAAGCGCTACAGCAACGCCTTGAAATTTACGCAGGCGCTCACCTAAAAAAAGCATACCCAACAGAACATTTAAAAGAGGATTAATGTAATAGCCTAAACTTGCATCAAGCATGTGGTTGTTATTTATAGCCCATATAAATAGCCCCCAATTAAACCCAAGTAATGCGGAAGTAATAACAAGCATAAACAAAAGCTTAGGTTGCACAACAATGCGCTTAACTTTATCCCAATATCTTAAAACGCTCACTACTAATACTAAAAATGCAACCGACCAAACAACTCGATGCATTAAAATTTCAAACGCAGAAACATGCTGAAGCAACTTAAAATATATTGGCGCAAGACCCCACATAAAAAAAGCAAGACAAGCAAAAATAGCACCTTTACGCTGTTCAGTATCAATCGACATAATAAACACTTAGTGATTTAAAAGGTCGCTATTCTACTTGCCATTGCTGTTTTATCCAACTAAATACGTGCCTGTACCAAAAGCAATTTGAATCGCTTGTTCATTATGTAACTCCATACGACATACACACACCTTGTTACCTGAACGAATAAGTGTGGCGCTCGCAGTAAATACCTCCCCCTTACCCGGACGTAAATAATCGGTACGCATATCGATGGTGCCAAGCGTTGCTAATTTTTGTTGCACGCTTTGTATATCAAAATCAGTGAGCTTATCAATTACACTGGCCGCAGCGAGCATGCCTCCAACGTTATCAAGCACAGCAGAGATAACACCACCGTGTAATATTTTTTGGGCTGGGTTGCCGATTAATACATCCTGCCAAGGAAATGTAATCTTGGCCTGCCCTGGGCTTAATGATTCAATCGAAATATTTAAAAACTGATTAAATGGCATACCATTTACAAACAATGCGCCCACTTGTTCAATTAACATTTCTTTATTCATTATTATTCTCTATGTTTAAACTGGTACGATGAGTAAAGCATAACTTAGGCAAAACTTCGAGGCTCTCGTTAAGTCATTTTAAATAAGCCTGATATTAAAAAGCTATTTCAACACTAGCAGAGTTAAATTTACTTACAATAGGGGTAAGGTTAAGCAACTCAGCTAAAGACATATCACAAAAAAACCACTAAAATACCCGCCAATGAATACATCAACACTATCTTCAAGCACACTAGTGCGCAAACCTGAAACTGTCCTCAAACAAGTGTTTGGCTACAGCGAATTTCGTGACGGTCAAAAAGCAGTTATTGATGCGGCTCTAAATGGGCAAGATTCGCTTGTATTACTGCCTACTGGCGGTGGTAAATCGGTATGTTATCAAATTCCGGCTTTAGTGCTTGAAGGCGTAACCATTGTTATATCTCCGCTCATATCACTAATGCAAGATCAGGTCACTCAACTACAAGCACTTGGTGTAAAAGCTGCGTACGTTAATAACAGCTTAGCACGTGAAGAGCAGCAGTTGGTGTATCAACAACTTCATCAGGGGTTAATTAAACTCTTATACGTGGCACCTGAAAAAGTATTACAGCGCGATTTTTTAGAGCGCCTATCACATTTAAATGTAAGTTTGTTTGCCATAGATGAAGCTCATTGTGTGTCACATTGGGGCCACGATTTTAGACCACACTACTTTCGTTTAAACGAACTAAAACAGCGTTTTGCACATGTTCCCATGATGGCGCTCACTGCCACAGCAGATAAAGCCACCCGTTTTGATATTGTTGCACAATTAAAATTACAACAGCCGTATATCCACACTGGCAGCTTTGATCGCCCTAATATTCGTTACACCATAGAAGAAAAATTTAAACCTATGGCGCAACTGCTGCGCTACTTAAAAGAACAAAAAAGCCAAAGCGGGATTATTTATTGCACTAGCCGAAAACGTGTAGACGATATTGCTGAAAAGCTGGCCGATGCAGGGCTAAACGCCGCCGCCTATCACGCAGGTATGAGTAACGAACAACGCCAATTTGTACAAACTGGTTTTGCCCGCGACGATATTCAGATCGTGGTGGCAACCGTTGCCTTTGGTATGGGTATAAATAAACCTAACGTACGCTTTGTGTTGCATTACGATATTCCAAAAAGTATAGAGTCGTATTATCAAGAGACCGGACGTGCTGGGCGAGATGGCCTTGCTGCTGAGGCTATTATGTACTTTGATCCGGCCGACATTGGCCGTGTTAGACGTTTTTTTGAAGATATAGACGACGAACAACGTCGTCGCGTAGAAGAGCAGCGCTTTAATGCAATGGCAAGTTTTGCTGAAGCACAAACATGTCGTCGCCAGATTTTGCTTAATTACTTTAGTGAATACCAACGCGAACCTTGCGGTAACTGTGATATTTGCTTAAATCCGCCAAAAAGTTTTGATGGTACGTTGGTAGCCCAACAAGCCCTATCCTGTGTATATAGAGCCGATCAACGCTTTGGTCTTGGTTACATTGTTGAACTACTGCGCGGCGCAAATACTAGCCGTATACGCGATAACAACCATCACGAGCTAAGTACCTATGGCATAGGTAGGGATAAAAGCAGTGAGTTTTGGCTCAGTATTTTACGTCAGCTAATTCATCAAGGCTTACTTAGCCAAGATATAACGCAAGGTGCATCACTTCGTTTAACCGAAGCAGCTCGCGCTATTTTAAAAAGCGAATATGCACTGCAACTTGCTGAGCCTCGCCTGCAAGCTAAGCACGTTTACCAAGATAAACTCGCACAGTTTAACTACGATAAAAAACTATTCGCCCGTTTAAGAGCGTTGCGTAAAGAGCTAGCTGATGCCGATGATGTTCCACCTTATGTTGTATTTAACGATAAAACATTAGCCGAAATGGCGCAGCTTATGCCTACAAACGATAGCGAATTTTTGAAGGTGTCGGGGGTTGGATTTACCAAATTAAATAAATACGGCGGTGCCTTTTTAACTGCAATTCGACATTATTTAGCTACCCAATAAGAGTGTTATGACCAAAATAGAATACAACCACATTCATAAGTGCATTACCATACACCCACAAGAGGCCCCTCATGATGAGGACTTTGAAATATGGGGTTCTTTGTTTTTACATTCTGATGAAATAACAATTAATGAATACTCTGCTGGAGCGGATCGTCACCAAATTAGGTTTACTTATCAGCTGCAAACTTTTAATTTAAATTTTGAACATTACAGCGAGAGCACGTGGATCAATGGCGAAGGTTTCGATGCCGAACACTTACTTGCTGCCCTTACTTTTTATTTAAGTTAAGAAGCTGCTTATGGTTTGCCCTCGTTGTCTAAGTCACCGCGTCGGCATTATTTCATAAACGTATATTGGTATAAAAATCGAGTAAGTTTTTTATACCCCACTTACTCCGTTGAAAATACGTTTTAGTAAATAATCCCATCGTCGCTACGAAGTTCAACCTAGAACTCACTTATAAACACTCCCCTAATAATTGACTATATTTTATTTCTTTACTCAATACTTTTAACTTACATTTTTATAACAATGATGTAAGCTGATATCACGGTAGTCATTTGCTACGAAACAATAAAGAGTTTAAATGGTTAATAAAAAGCGGATAGCACATTATTATATTAGCTTAAGTATTTTAAGCTTTTTTATTCCCAACGCATTAGCGCAAACTAATGGTGATAGCGGCTGCCCAATTGAAAAATTAAAACACTCTGATGATAACAATTTACGTCGTCAGCTAAACGATAATACAATCCTTATTGCAGCTAAGCCCGACGCAAAGATTGCAACCATTTCGCTTAAGCAACTCAATGTATTTAATACTGAATTAGAAGCTGAGAATAACGCACTGTTTCGCTTTGCCAACCGCGCTCATATACAAACAGAGCCTGAAGTAATTACAAACTTATTGCTATTTACTGAAGGCGATAAATACGATGCTAAAAAACTGGCTGAATCAGAACGTCTTCTTAGAAAAGAAGGCTATTTGTATGACGCTCAAATTAGCGCAACTGAAAACTGCGATGGCGACATTAATGTAAACGTAGTGACCCGTGATTTATGGACTTTATTACCCGAAGTAAATTTTAGCCGTAGTGGTGGTGAAAATAAATCGAGTATAGGTTTTAGAGAATCAAACCTGTTTGGTTGGGGTAAACGTTTGTCGTTTTCACGTACCACAGACAGCGACCGCAATGGTTATTTATTTGTGTATGATGATCCAAACATTTTTTCTAGCCGCTACCGTGGCCGATTAGAATATGCCGATAATAGTGATGGAAAACGTCATTTACTCGAACTAACCTACCCGTTTTATGCGATAGATACACCTTTTAGTTATGGCATTTTAAGTTACTCTGAGCAGCGCGAAGAGTCGCTATACCGAAGAGGGGAAGAGTTTAGTGAATTTGATCAAACAACCGATTTAAATAGCGCATACATAGGCCATTCTAAAACACTAAATAATAATTGGACCCAGCGCATAAGTTTAGGCTACGTAGATGAGCAGCATACATTTAAAGCAATAGACACAACCTTTGCGCCATTAGCAAAAAACAGAAGCTTAAGTTACCCTTACATCAGCGGTCATTGGTTTGAAGATAACTTTATAAAAGTGCGCAACTTCGACAGTATCTATCGTACTGAAGATTTAAACTTAGGCTGGACTGTTAAAGCTTTACTTGGTTATTCAGATGAGTCACTGAGCGATGATGACAGCCGCGCTGTCTATTCTTTTAGTTTCAAAAAAGCACACTTTACTGGCGATAATACGCTATGGCGTTTTAATACCGATATTGAAGGTTATTGGAATAAAGAAGATAAACAACTCGAAAACTTTAAAGCCACCAGCCAAATTCAATATTATTTAAATACCAGTATTGATGAGTCTTGGTATATAAAAGGACGCTTGCAGTATGCAAAAAACCTCACTGCTGATCAGCAACTTACTTTAGGCGGTGAAACTGGACTGCGCGGTTATCCAATGGATTATCAACACGGTGATCGTAGTTTTTTATTCAGCTTAGAAAAGCGCTATTACTGGGAATACGATCTACTTCAGTTATTTAAAGTCGGTGGTGCTGGATTTCTTGATATAGGGCGAGCATGGTTTAACGGCAAAAATAATGGCGAAAATAATCACGTGCTAAAAAATGTAGGCGTGGGTCTACGCCTTGCGCCAAGCAGAGCCAACGCAGGCACCATGATCCACATTGATGTAGCAGCTCCCCTTGACAGTGACGGCGATGCAGACTCAGTACAATGGTTAGTCAATGTAAAAAAATCGTTTTAAAAAATACTAGTAGGGATAAGTATTAGCAATTTAACGAATTAAATCACCCTATAATTAAGTTGATAGTGACACGAAATAGCTATTTCGTTGCATACTAAAACGTTAAACTATCCACTTAATTAATGCTTATAATTGATTTGAGAGCGTATTTTGGAACCGTTAGAAATTTTAGAGTTATTTGGCACGCAATATAAGCTCATTGTAACCTTAATAGCCTTATTGCTTTTTCCTGTGTTATTAAAGCTGACAAAAAAATTACTCGAAAAGGCAATTAAGGGTAAAGTCGATATACATCGTAAATACCGTGCAGAGCTGCTGTTAAAAATTATACTTGCTATTGTTATGCTCTGTTTAGTACTTGTTTTTTGGGGTATTGAGCTGCGTGGCTTACTTGTCCTTGGCTCTTCATTGTTTGCTATGTTAGGTGTGGCGCTTTTTGCTGCATGGTCGTTATTAAGCAACCTTACTGCATTTTTGCTAATGTTTATTCAAAATGATTGCCGCGTTGGCTATTGGGTGCGAATTATTGATGGTGCTAATCATGTGGAAGGCCGAATTGTAGAAATGGGCTTAATGAACGTTGTACTTGAGCACATTGACGGGCACCGTGTTATTTATCCTAATAACCTTTTTGTAACTCGTCCCGTACTGGTTTTAAATAAACAACCCAAACCAACAAAAACACCTGTTATAAAACGCATTATTGGCCCTAAAAAACCCTAAATTAAAACCTGCACATACAAAAAAGCCGCTTTAGTCGTCACTAAAACGGCTTTTTATAAATTAATTATTTAGCTCAGCTGTTTTTAGCTCGTCATCTAAATCATTGATTTCGTCTATGAAGCTCTCTAACTGCTGCTCGACTAAACTATTATCACTAGCAAAATAAGCAAGATGAAATACTGCATCACCCTCATTTACCAATGGCATCGTTTGCTGACCAATAACAATACCGCCTTTAGGCGCTAAAAGCTCAAGCTCTGAATCACCTAATGGGTTACTAATATAAGCAAGCACCTGACCCTTGATTACACGCTCACCTAACGATACTTGTGCACGTACAATGCCATCAACTTCAGCGCGTATCCAACTAGTCGAGCCAGCAATAATAGGATCTGGTAATTTTTTAGGACGCTTGCCACGGATCATTTTTAAATGACGCATAACATAATCAACACCCTGCACACCGGCTGCAATAGCAATAGGGTCAAAGCGCAGTGCCTCACCCGCTTCATAAGTTATAACAGGTATACCTAAGTTTGCAGCTTCACTACGCAATGAACCATTTCGTAATGAGGCATCAATAACCGCTGGCGTGCCAAAGGCCTTAGCCATATCGGCAGTTGCTTGATCTGCTAAATTAGCGCGAATTTGCGGTAAGTTAGTTCGGTGAATAGCCCCCGTATGTAAGTCAATAATATGCGTGCAATGCACGGCTACTTTATTAAAAAACATATACGCCATTCGCCCAGCAAGCGAGCCTCGCTCAGAACCAGGAAAACTACGGTTCATGTCGCGTCTGTCTGGTAAGTAACGCGACTTGTGAATAAAACCAAACACATTAACAATGGGCACAGCTATTAACGTGCCACGTAGCTGACTAGGATCTATTTTAGCAAGTAACTGGCGCACAACTTCAACGCCATTTAATTCATCGCCATGAATAGCAGCACAGACCATTAGCACAGGCCCTTCCATCACACCGTTAACCACTTCAATTGGAATATTAAGAGGTGAATGGGTGTAAAGTTTAGCTGCCTCCAAGGCAAGTGTTTTACGCTCACCTACGCCAATGCTTTCACCTAATAAAGTGAAAGGGCGGTTAATTTTAACCTTTGCCACGTGTTGCAGTTCCTTTACTTGAAGCATTTTTTTCGATGAAGTCAATCACCATGCCCGCAATATCTTTACCTGTCGCTATTTCAATACCTTCAAGACCTGGTGATGAGTTTACTTCCATCACAAGTGGACCACGCGACGAACGAAGTAAATCGACACCTGCTACGTTTAAGCCCATTGACTTAGCTGCAGCAACTGCTGTTTTGCGTTCTTCTGGAGTAATGCGAACTAATGTAGCACTACCACCACGGTGAAGGTTTGAACGGAACTCACCTTCTTGTGCTTGGCGCTTCATTGCTGCAATAACTTTGTCACCTAAAACGAAACAGCGAATATCTGCACCACCCGCTTCTTTAATGTATTCTTGCACCATAATATTGGCTTTCAAACCCATGAATGCTTCAATAACACTTTCTGCCGCTTTACGCGTTTCCGCAAGAACAACACCTATACCTTGAGTGCCCTCAAGTAACTTTATAACTACCGGTGCACCCCCCACCATTTCAAGTAAGTCTTTTACATCATCTGGCTTACTCGCAAAACCTGTCACTGGCATACCCACACCCTTGCGTGACAAAAGCTGCAGAGAACGTAATTTATCGCGTGAACGGGAAATAGCCACAGATTCATTTACAGGGTACACGCCCATCATTTCAAACTGACGTAAGACAGAGCAACCATAAAATGTCACAGATGCACCAATACGAGGAACTATTGCATCAAAATCTTTTAGATTTTCACCACGGTAGTGAATTTCTGGCTGCTCTGAGTTTATGTTCATATAACAACGTAATGCATCGATCACTTTAACTTCGTGCCCGCGCGCTTCTGCCGCTTCAATTAAACGACGTGTTGAATATAATTTTTTGTTACGAGATAAAATACCAATTTTCATAGTTAAAACCTTAACTAAGTTGTATAGCATTAACTTTTCAGATTTTTATTACCAATCTAAAAACTCAATACTTTATAATAAATGAGATAAAGCCGGATCAACGACTATGCGATTTTCCATGGCTGTACGCCCTAATAACATTCTAAACTTCATTGTTGAACGCTTCGTCAATGTAATTTCTATCGGCCAACTATCGTTGCCTGTATGCAATGTTGTCTCTATAAAATAACGCAGTTCTCGCTGCCCGCCTGAACTTGTTACATATTTCTTTTTTTTAACTTTTACATTGCAGGTAACTTGCGTTTGCTCATCTTCTTGCAATGGTTGGGCTGTAAATTTAACCCATTTTTCCCCGTTAACTTCATATTCTTCAATATTAATTGCATGAATACATGAAGTACGGGCGCCGGTATCAATTTTAGCTTTTATTCGATCGATGCCAAGCTCTGGTAAACTTAGCCACTCACGCCAACCAACTGTTATCTTTGCTGTCATAAATGTGCCCTTATTAAAAAAGTGACTTATACGCTACAGGCCAAAAAACACCAACGAAATAAATTTATCTAGTCGATAAAACAATTTGATTGTTCTTTATTAGCAACTAGTTTAACAATACACACCTCATCTAAGAATTAAAAACAGTAAAAACTTTATATATATTGACTGCTAATAATTTTAAGTAAAAGCGATAACTTATCTAAAAATATAGCTAACTTATATTACTTAAGTGGGTACACTATAGTTAACAGTATTAAAAATACACTATTATGAGAAATTAATATGATTAATGGCTTACTCCATGCCCTTGTGCTTGACGAAAAAGGTGGCGCTCGCGCTATAGAAAACAGCGATGAGCTGCATAACTGGAAACCACAACAAGGAAAGTTATGGGTACATATGGATTACAGTCAAAAGGAAGTTGTTAACTGGCTTAAAAATTGTGAGTTTTTAACCGATTATGAACTTGAATCGTTAACCGCAGAGGAGACCCGCCCCCGAATTACATCTGCAACTAACGGCCATATGCTATTTTTACGTGGTATTAATTTAAATCCAGCACAAAGCCCAGAAGACATGGTATCAATTCGTCTTTTTATTAACCAAGATATTGTGATCACCACACGTAAACGCCGCTTATTATCAATACAAGACATTCTCACGACATTTCACACTAATACAGGCCCATGTAATATTTCTGAGCTAGTATGTGCTATCACACAAAAACTGACATCACGTATGCAAAGTGTTATTGATGCACTTGATGAAACACTCGACGAGTTTGAAGAAGAAATAGATGAGCCAAGTAAAAAGTTTGATAACCAAGGCCTATCACAATTACGTCGTCAAGCAATTGCCTTGAAACGTTATTTAAAACCGCAAAAAGAAGCCCTTAGTTCAATGGTCAATAATCACTACCCGTGGCTGTTAGATGATGATAAAGCAAAACTAAATGAGACTACAAACTTACTAATTCGCTACCTTGAGGAACTGGACAGCTCCATTGAACGTGCGCAAATTATTCAACAGACAATCACTAACCAAGTCTCTGAGCAACTAAACCAGCGGATGTATGTAATGTCGGTGGTAGCCGCATTATTTTTACCTCTGGGCTTTTTAACCGGTCTTTTAGGTGTAAACGTAGGAGGAATACCGGGTACAGAGAGCCCCTATGCATTTACGCTATTTGTGGTATTTTTAGTGGTATTAACAGCGAGCATTGGCGTATATTTTAAAAATAAAAAATGGCTATAATATCGATAAATTAAAAAAGGCGAGCATTTCACAATGCTCGCCTTTTTTCATACGGTGGAGTTACTCCTGAAAGTAAGTCCCCCAACCGTCGTATTCTACTTCGCATTCAACGGCTAATTGCGCTAATTTATCAACGTCTTCCATAATAACGTCAACATCAAGCTCAGCTTCAACAACTATGTCAAAGCTCCAAATTTTACTGCCGTCTTCAAGCTCAAGCTCTGCTGGTTCTTCAACATCGTAACCTAATTTAAAGGCAGCAAGCGCTGCTTGCTCTAATTTAGGGAAATCTTCACACACAAAGTGATGCTCTACTTCATAAAGTATTTCAGGATCAGACCCATCTTCAAGTAATGATGATACGATGTCTTCACTTATTTCACGCCAGTTTTCCATTATTTTTCTCTCACTTGAGCATCTAATTCAGTTATTTTAGCAGCCATAATACTGTGTACATTTTTGGCGTGCTCTCGCGCACCAATACTTTCATCAAGTGATATAGGCGCTAACATTTCTATATAAATTGTACCATTATCCCAGCGATTTAGCTCAATGGTTTTATGCGTTGTACTCATACATACAGGTACTATGGGCACATCTGCACTCATTGCTGTATGAAAAGCCCCTGTTTTAAAAGGTAATAAACCACGTCCATAACTACGTGTACCTTCCGCAAAAACCCAAACAGATAGGCCATTTTTCTTTATCTTTTCAGCGGCTTTTGAAATTGTACCCGCAGCTTTAGAGCGATTTGATCGATCAATTAAAATATTACCTGACAACCAATACAGCTGACCAAAGAATGGAATCCATTTTAAACTTTTTTTACCTAAACTTACGCAGTTTTTTGGCACCATGGCTGGAATAGTAAATAAATCATAACTATTTTGATGATTAGCAACATAAACAGCTGGGCCTATGTCGGTGGCACTTTTATGACGAGTTAAAACCAGTTTAACGCCAATCATTTTAGCCATTGAGCCAAACCAGCCCGCTATAATATGCACGTTATTAGGATGAAATGGCCTTACTAATGACAGTAGTAAGCCAAAAAAACAACTCAATAATATAAACAACAGCATAATAAAAATACGTATAACAGCTAACAAATGGGCTTCTCCAAAAATCAATTATGAGTATTATAGCGTTATTTTGTGACACAAACGAGACTATAGCGCACAACTGTACGCTGAAAGATTTAAGTCCTTTATTTTAAAACAAAAAAGTGATTGGCTACTCTTCGCTAATAACGTCTATTGGTTCATCATCTTGAGGAGTTAGCTCTACAACGGCCTCATCAACACGTTGCAAGCCGCGTGGTAACTTATTACCTCTACGGCCCCGCTCACCATGATAATGCTCTAAATCGCTTGGTTTAAGTGTTAATTTTCGTTTACCAGCATGAAGCGTTACACTGCTTCCTTCTGGTACAACAGCCAACACTTTTACAAATTCTTCGCGAGCTTGGACTTTAGCCCCTGGAATAGAAATTATTTTATTACCCTTACCTTTACCTAATTTTGGTAAGTCGCGTAATGGGAATAAGAGCATTCGACCTTCGTTAGAAATAGCCATGCAGTAATCACTTGCTACATCGTTTACTCTTATTGGTGAAAGTAATATTCCACCTTTAGGAACACTGACCAGCGCTTTACCATTTTTATTTTTACTTACTAAATCTTTAAAATCAGTAATAAAACCGTAGCCCGCATCTGACGCCATCAATAAGACTTGCTCATCTTCACTCATTACCACGTGCTCAAAATTAGCGCCTGGTGTTAAGTTAAAGCGACCTGTCATCGGCTCACCTTGGCTACGCGCAGAAGGTAGGCTGTGCGCATCGGTTGCAAACGCCCGCCCTGCTGAATCTAAAAAGACCGCTGGTTGATTACTCTTACCTTTTGCGGAAGCTCTAAAGCCATCACCAGAGCGATAACTTAAACCTTGTACATCTAAGTCATGGCCTTTACCAACGCGTGCCCAGCCTTTATCTGATAGCACAACGGTCACTGATTCTGAAGGTATTAAATCTTTTTCGTTAAGTGCTTTCGCTTCTGAACGCTCGATCACTGGCGAGCGGCGATCGTCACCATACATTTCAGCTGCTTCTTGAATTTCTTTTTTAAGCAGTGTTGACATACGACGTTCTGAACCCAAAATTTGCGCTAATTTATCACGCTCTTTGGCTAGTTCATCTTGCTCACCGCGAATTTTAAACTCTTCAAGTTTTGCTAAATGACGAAGCTTTAATTCTAAAATCGCTTCCGCTTGCGTATCAGTTAAATCAAAGCGCTCCATTAATACAGGCTTTGGTTTATCTTCGCTGCGGATGATTTCAATCACTTCATCAATATTTAAAAAGGCGGCTAATAAACCCTCTAAAATATGTAGACGCGCTAATACTTTATCTAAGCGATACTGCAAGCGGCGACGCACGGTTTCGCGTCTAAATATTAGCCACTCGCTTAAAATACAACGTAAGTCTTTAACTTGCGGGCGGCCATCTAGCCCCAACATGTTTAAGTTTACACGGTAGTTTTTTTCTAAATCGGTGGTCGCAAACAAGTGAGCCATCAATGGCTCTGCTTTAATTCGGTTAGAGCGCGGTATAATCACTATACGAGTTGGATTTTCGTGATCTGATTCATCACGTAAATCGGCAATCATGGGTAATTTTTTAGCGTTCATTTGCGCTGCAATTTGCTCAAGCACTTTACCACCAGAACATTGATGCGGAAGCGCTGTAATCACTATATCGCCATGTTCTTCGGTGTATACCGCCCGCATTTTGATAGACCCGCGACCGGTTTTATATATTTTATGAATATCGGCTTTTGGGGTAATTATTTCAGCGTCGGTTGGATAATCTGGAGCATGTACAAGCTCAAGTAATTCTTCCAGCTCTGTTTTTGGTTTATCAAGCAATAAACAACATGCACTGGCGACTTCTCGTACGTTATGTGGCGGAATATCGGTTGCCATACCAACTGCAATACCGGTTATACCGTTAAGTAAAATATGTGGTAAGCGAGAAGGCAGTACGACGGGCTCATCCATTGTGCCATCAAAGTTTGGTGTCCAATCGACTGTGCCTTGGCCAAGCTCTTTTAATAGTACTTCTGAAAATTTAGACAAACGCGCTTCTGTATAACGCATTGCAGCAAACGATTTAGGATCATCCGCCGCGCCCCAGTTCCCTTGCCCATCTACCAATGGGTAGCGATAAGAAAACGGCTGCGCCATCAATACCATCGCTTCGTAACAGGCGCTGTCGCCATGTGGATGGTACTTACCAAGTACGTCACCCACGGTACGGGCTGATTTTTTATACTTAGCATTAGCCGATAACCCCAGTTCGCTCATCGCATAAATAATACGTCGCTGTACTGGTTTTAAGCCATCGCCTACATGCGGTAGAGCACGATCCATGATTACGTACATGGAATAATTTAAATAAGCGTCTTCGGTAAAACGCCCCATAGTTTGTTGCTCAATTCCTTGCATTAGCAAGGTATCTGTATCACTCATTAAAGCTTACCTAGTTTTTCTTATAGCTTACACGGTAGATTACATTGGCGTAATCATCGCTTACTAACAGACTGCCGTCGCCTAATTCTGCAAATGCAACAGGGCGTCCAAATGTTATTTCGTTTTTCATAAAGCCAGTAATAAAAGGTGTATATTTAGTTACGCGACCGACTTCAATTGTTGCTAGCCCTACTTTGTAGCCTGACTTTTTAGAACGGTTCCATGAGCCATGTTCAGCTACAAATAATTGCTGCTTATAACTTGCTGGAAATTGCTTACCATTATAAAAATGAATACCTAGTGGTGCGACATGCGCCGGAAGAGCAAGGGCTGGCGACGTGTAATCGGCAATATTTTTGCCTTTGCCAAACTCAGGATCGATGATCGCACCTGCGTGCACATACGGAAAGCCAAAATGTTCACCCTCTTGCGTTGCACGATTTATCTCATCCGGTGGAATATCATCGCCCATCATATCGCGACCGTTATCACTAAACCATAAGGCCTGGGTGGCAGGATGAAAATCAAAACCTACTGTATTTCTAACCCCTTTTGCTATTGTTTTTATTTGTTTAGTTTCGACATCTAACGCAAAAATTCGGCCAAAACGATCGTCTTCAGCACAAATATTACACGGTACACCAACCGGTATGATTAACTCCCCCGTTGGTGCAAAACGTAAAAATTTCCAGCCATGGTGACGCTCAGATGGCAATGCGTCATACAGTATTTCAAACTTTGGTTTTTTTAATTGAGTATCAATATTTTTAAAGCGAATAATGCGATGTACTTCACCTACATACAGGTCGCCATCTTTAATGGCTAAACCCGACGGCATATTTAATCCCTCGGCAACCAGCATTTTTTTATCAGCAACACCGTCGCTATTATGGTCGATAAGCGCATATACATTGCCTGCTTTACGAGAACCTACGTACACAATCCCCTTTTTTGAAACAGCTAGTTGACGTGCATTTTCTACATCATCTGCAAATAAGCTGATTTCAAACCCAGGTGCTACAGTAAGCTCGTCGAGTATGTTTTTAGCTATTGCCGGAGCGGTAGTCAGCCCAAGTAATAGCAAACTTCCTAGTAACTTATTCATTCGTCTCTCCTAGTGTTAAGCACAAGTAACTAAACTTGTGCCTTATTACCATGATCCTCTAGCCATTGACGACGATCTGGCGATCGTTTTTTAGCAAGCAGCATATCCATCATTTCCATGGTCTCTACTTCTTCATCAAGTGTAAGCTGCACCAAACGTCTGGTATTTGGATCCATCGTAGTTTCACGAAGCTGCAACGGATTCATTTCACCCAGACCTTTGAATCGCTGTACGTTTACTTTTCCGCGCTTTTTTTCTGCTTCTATACGCGCCAAGATAGCGGTTTTTTCGCCTTCATCAAGTGCGTAGTAAACTTCTTTACCAATATCAATTCTAAATAATGGCGGCATTGCAACATACACATGCCCTGTTTTTACTAGCTCTGGAAAATGACGAACAAACAGAGCACACAATAGAGTTGCAATGTGTAATCCATCCGAATCAGCATCGGCCAATATACAAATTTTATTGTAGCGCAATCCCGACATATCGGTTGATTCCGGATCAATACCCAATGCCACTGAAATATCGTGTACTTCTTGCGATGCGAGTATTTGCCCCGATTCAACTTCCCACGTATTTAAAATTTTACCACGCAGCGGCATAATTGCCTGAAATTCACGATCGCGCGCTTGTTTAGCAGAGCCACCAGCAGAGTCACCTTCTACTAAAAATAATTCAGTACGGTCGTTATCAGCGGCACTACAATCTGTTAATTTACCCGGTAATGCGGGGCCTGCGGTAACGCGTTTACGGACTACTTTTTTAGCAGCGCGTAAGCGGCTTTGTGCATTTGAAATGCATAACTCCGCTAACAGCTCTGCGGTATCAGTGTGCTCATTTAACCACAAGCTAAACGCATCTTTTACAACACCCGATACAAATGCAGCGCACGAGCGTGATGATAGTTTTTCTTTGGTTTGACCTGCAAATTGTGGGTCTTGCATTTTAACTGACAGCACGTAACTACAGCGCTCCCAAATGTCATCTGGGGTTAACTTTACGCCACGAGGGAGTAAGTTTCTAAACTCACAAAATTCACGCATTGCTTCAAGTAAACCTTGGCGTAAACCATTTACATGCGTACCGCCTTGTGCGGTAGGGATCAGGTTCACATAACTCTCGGCTATGGATTCGCCACCTTCAGGTAGCCATACAACAGCCCAATCTGCACCTTCAATTGAGCTTTTAAATTCGCCTACAAACGGGTCCTGCGGTAATGTTTCAAAGCCTTTAATAGCTTCAATTAAGTAATCTTTTAAGCCTGTTTCGTAAAACCACTCTTGGGTTTCTTTTGTTTGTTTGTTAACAAACTTAATACGTAACCCAGGACATAAAACCGCTTTGGCTTTTAATAAATGGTTTAGTTTAGTAATTGAATAATTTGGTGAATCAAAATAGCTAACATCTGCCCAAAAACGAACCGTAGTACCTGTGTTGCGCTTACCCACAGTGCCAATTACGTTTAAGTCTTCTACTTTATCGCCACTTTCAAATGCCATTCTGTATTGCTGAGCATCGCGTCGTACCGTTACTTCAACACGCGTAGATAACGCATTTACTACAGAAATACCGACACCGTGTAGACCGCCAGAAAATTGATAGTTTTTATTAGAAAACTTGCCGCCGGCGTGTAACTTAGTGAAGATTAATTCAACCCCAGGAATGCCTTCCTCAGGGTGAATATCAATGGGCATACCACGTCCATCATCACTTACTTCAAGCGAGTTGTCTTCGTGAAGTATTACGTCGATACGAGTAGCATGACCCGCCATCGCTTCATCGACACTGTTATCGATAACCTCTTGGCCTAAATGATTTGGCCTTACAGTATCGGTGTACATCCCAGGACGTCTTTTTACTGGATCTAACCCATTAAGTACTTCAATGGCTTCGGCGTTATAATTTTGATCACTCATAATTTTTATCTTTATATGTGCTAAGACGAGCTTAGCTAGTTTTACGTGATTTTAAGAAAATCTACAATATTCGCAAAAGTGCTTTCAAAACCTGTATAGCTATGATCACCACCAAATTCTACCAATTGCTTGCATTGTGAATAATAATTTACTGCGTGTTGAAAATTTAACACTTCATCGCCTGTTTGCTGTAGTAAATACAGTAATTCAGGGTGTTTTAGTTTATCGACAGCCAGTGCTTTTAAAGCGTTTATATGACTGTTATTTAAATCATAATAATAATCTTGATACGGATTATAATTTGGACCAAGTAACGGCTGCAATAATGTGTACGGTGCTACTGCGGGATTAATAACCACTGCAGGAATTTGATAACGCTGCGATAAATATGTGGCAAAAAAACCACCTAACGAGCTACCTAATAAAACAGTATTAGGCGTTATTAATTGCTCAAGCTTAATTATAGCTTGTAGAGGCTCGTGGTTTAAGTTCGGTACACAATAATCAACATCATAGTTTGCCATAAGCTCACCAAAGCGCACAGCTTTATATGATTTTTGTGAACTATTGAAACCATGAATATAAATTACCCGTTTAGCCATATGACTTCCGTTTTTACACTTGTTCTAGCTTTTTGCGCGTCTATATAAAACATTCTGTAAGCGGGGCCACAATTTTGCTGCAGCCACTGTGCGCTATACTTTTTAAACTGCACTGAACTGGCTGGCGTTGCATAGACTTTTAAATCTCTATAGCTTTGCTCATATTCATTATGAACATGACCATGAAAAAGCCCACTAACATTGCCACTATTTACCAAGATATTTAATAATTGAGGCCCATTTTCAAGCATATGCTTATCGAGGTAACCATTTATTGGTAATGGATTATGGTGGCAAAAGATGAGCTTATCATTACTTGATTGCACTAAACAATCGGCTATTTCATCTAAATGCGCACCGCTAACCCAGCCAGCTGGTGTGGGACCTTTTGAGTTAATAAGTAACAACTCAATTTCGTTTGCCACTATATGTTTAGCGCTATTTATCTGCCCACCACTTATACGACTCAACATTGCTGTTTCATCATGATTACCTGGCAGCCAAAATACAGGGCATGTTAATGCGCTTTTATGTATCAATTCACTAAACAGCAGGTAAGATTCAAAACTGTGATCTTGTGTTAGATCACCACCAAAAATCACACCATCTAGTGCTTGCGTGGCCATATGCGCTAATGCTTGCTCAAAATGTGATGCCGTATTTACACCAAAGTACTCATCCGCTTTATCAGCAAATAAATGGCAGTCAGTTATATGAGCTATGCGTAATGAAGACGTATTAAATTTGTAAGGCTCATTAAACCAGCCCATTATTTACATCCCAATTAAGGGTTGCTTGCCCATGCTCAACACAAGCTACAAGCCAGTCATATAAAAACGCATTGAGTTGATACTTTTCATCTTTTTGGTGCATTTTAGGATTAGGGTATCCATAAGATGGCTTGATTCGCTGATGATAATCGTGATGAATAATTTCAGCAACTTTAGCATCGTGATACAACCTTACAGTTAAATATAGCGGTGTAATACCTTTCACCATGCCTGTTAGTTGCTTGATTGAAATATCCATAGTGTATTTTGCGCTACCATCAATTTTTGTAGCAAACTCACTGTTGCCTAGTTTTACTTCGCGAATGCTTCCTACATTGCGCTCGCTAGGTAACAACTTTAATAGTCGCACGTAATTATGCTCACAAAGCGTTAAATACTTTGGGAGGCTTTGAATATATCGCTGCGTTGCTAATTGTGCTGTCAAAGTACCACCATTATTTTTTAACCGAATTTAGGGCGTGTTGATCTTTGTGGATTGAAATTTGTTCAATCTAGGGGCGGTTGAATCACGGCGCGAGGTTTGTAACCTAGTGGGCTAAGTAAAAACCGAGCAACAAAGAGTCGACCGTCCCTAGATCGAGCTCAAAGGGCAGCGCATGTTTGGCATTTATGCTGCGTTCTCGCCTATTTATGGGGAACACCACACATCATAGGCTCTGCCTTGCTTAAATACCAAACAGTCTGCTGTAAATTCAACCACCAAAGGTCAACACGCCCTAGTTAATTTAAAAGTTATGCCCACTTTCCTTTCATTTTTTCGCGATTAAGTGCAAGCCACTGCATGCAGATAACCGTTGCGGCATTATCCATTTCACCGTTATTGAGCCGCATTAACGCATCATCAACCGATAAAACGTGTGTTTTTATATCTTCGCCTTCGCTTTCAAGGCCATAGACACCCGATTTCACTTGGCTTAAATCAGCACGAGCTAAATATAAATAGAGGCGCTCTGTTGTGCCCCCAGGGCTTGATAAATATGAAAGCATAAATTCAAGCTCTGTTAACTCAAGTCCAGCCTCTTCATACGCTTCTTTTTTAACAACCGATTCATAATCTGTACTGCCATCCGTCATTCCGGCTATACATTCTAGCAGCCACGGCGAATGCTTGCTTTTAATGGCGCCAATTCGTATTTGTTCAATTAAGAGAATGCTATCTGATACGGGATCATAAGGAAGTACAGCAATTGCATCGCCTCGTTCTAAAATTTCACGACTAATTAACTGTGAGGTGCCACCTGCAAATAATGCATGTTCAAACTCGTATAAATTAACCTGAAAGAAACCTTTGTAGAGATTTTTTATCGGTTTTATGTTCACATCTTTATGTGTAAATTGAACCAAGCTTTTATTTACCATCTATTGGTTTCCTATATTGCTCAACAACTAAAATGCGATAATATATCCTGTTACATTTGAACATACGGTTTTACAAAAAAATTTTTTTTTATGAAGTAAAACAGGTTAACATGCTTTTAGTATAAAAATTGTCTAAGGACTGAACCTAATATGAAAAAGAACATCCTTGCGGCGCTGGTTAGTTTATCATGCGCATTAGGCGCTACAGCCGCTAACGCTGAAGATTTACTACAAGTTTTTGAAATAGCGACAGCTAACGATCCCACCGTGTTAAAAGCAAAAGCCCAAGCTGATGCACAATCTTACCAAAGTGATCTTGCCATGAGTGCATTATTACCTCAAATTGGTTTAAGTATGGGTTACAAAAAAACTGATTCAACCTCTTATAGACAATCTGAAGATTTATCGGCTATTAATCAGTTTAATACTGATAACGATGAGTTTTCTCGAGGCTTAAGTTTAAGCCAAACTTTATTTGATTTAGGCGCTTGGAACTCGTTAGACATTGCAGACAAACAAGCTCTGCAAGCAAGTGCGCAATACGATGCAGCTAAGCAAAACTTAATTGTACGCGTTGCTGAAGGTTATTTTAACGTATTAAGTGCGGTTGACAACCTTGAGTTTGTAGAAGCTGAAAAACGTGCTATTGAACGCCAACTTGAACAAACAAAACAGCGTTATGCAGTGGGCTTAACAGCAATAACTGATGTACACGAAGCGCAAGCTCAGTTTGATAATTCAGTAGCTCAAGAGATTATCGCAAGCAATGCAGTAGAAACAGCCCGTGAGCAACTTCGCGAAATCACTGGTAAGTATCATGCAAAGTTAGACTTTTTAAATACCGACAGTTTCTCTACAACCAAGCCTGCCAAACTTTCTTCAGATTTTGTTAAAGTTGCTGAAAACAAAAATATTAGCTTACAAGTCTCTAAAGTAACCGTCGATATTGCAAAAGATCAAATTGAGCAAGCAAAAGCGGGGCATTACCCAAAACTAACTCTAAACGCTAGCTATGGTGATACCCTAACTGACTCAACAACAAACAATATGAGCTTTAATAACCGCCCACGTGAAGATTTATCATCTGTCGGTATTAACTTCAGCGTCCCACTGTACTCGGGTGGTGCAACGGTTGCAGCAACTAATCAAGCCCGTGCATTTTACGTAGCTGCAAGTCAAGATTATGAAACCAATTACCGTGCTATAACACGCACAGTTATTACATCTTACAACCAAGTTGTTTCGGACATTGCTACCTACAAAGCACTAGAGCAAGCGGTTGTTTCGGCCCAAAGTGCGCTTAAAGCAACTGAAGCGGGTTTTGAAGTAGGCACACGAACTATTGTTGATGTGCTGGTTAGTACACAAAACTTATTCAACGCCAAGCGTAACCTTGCTGATGTACGTTATAGATATGTGTTATCGACTCTGCGCCTAAAATTGGCTGCTGGTACACTACAAAGTGAAGATTTAGTGGCTATAAACCAAGGCTTAAAAGCCGCTTAAGTTATAGCTTGATATAAAATCTATATACATTCAAAGCCAGCTACATGCTGGCTTTTTGTATTTTATAACGCTTAGCGTTAAACTATCGTTTTTATTCTCAGAGAGATTTTTGTGGTCACTTCATCTCCTTTTAAAGCATCTTTTTTAGGCCCTCGATACTGGTTAACGTGGGTTGGCGTTCTATTTTTATATTTAATTTCTTGGTTGCCACAAAAACTACAGTTGGCGATGGGTAAACAACTTGGCCGCTTAGTTCATAAGTTTATGAAACGCCGCCGCCATATTGCAGAAGTAAACATAAAACTGTGTTTTCCTGATATGAGCGAAGCAGATCAAAAAGATCTCGTGCTCAAAAATATGGAAAATACCGGCATTGCAATGGTCGAAACTGGCATGGCATGGTGGTGGCCGCAATGGCGTGTACAAAAAGCACTGGGCTCATTAAAGGGGCTTGAACACTTTGAGCGTATGCAACAATCTGGTAAAGGGGTTTTGCTGCTTGTTCCCCATATTTTACATTTAGAAATGGCTAGCCGTATTATGGGTTTAAAATGCCAAGGTATTGGTTTTTACCGTCCTCATAATAATCCGCTTATGGAATACTTTACAACCAATGGGCGCTTACGTTCAAACGAGTATTTAATTGGCCGTAAAGATGTGAAAGGCTTATTAAAAGCACTCAAAAACAAAAAGGTGTGTTACTACTTACCGGATCAAGACTATGGCCGTAAACGTTGTGAGTTTGTGCCATTTTATGCAGTACCAGACACAGCAACCACCACAGGAACACTTATGTTTGCTGGCAGTAAGTACTGTGAAACCATGAGCTTAATTACTCGCCGTGATGAAAATGGCAAGTATCATTTAGAAGTATTACCCGAGCTCGAAAATTTTCCCAGTGGCGATAGTAAAGCAGATGTAACACGTGTTAACCAACGTATAGAACAATCTGTTAATGCAGCACCAGAGCAATATATGTGGCTGCACCGCCGCTTTAAAACTAGACCTGACAAAAATACCCCTTCTTTTTACAAGAAGTAATTGATATAACTATTAAAGATTCGCATTAAGTGAGTAATAATTATGTGGTTTTGGCTTAAACATCTTTTAGTTGCAGTATTATTAATAATATTTGCTCTCTACTTCTTACTGAGTGACGGCTTAGTATTGGATTTTAAACACTCCAAAAATGCAGCTGCTGAAGGACTGTCACGCTTTTATGCTTCAATCCAGAATAAATCTAAAAATGATAAAGAACGCGGTAACTTTGTTCTAAAATTAGCTGCGCCAGAGCAAACTCTAGATCGTGTATTAACCGAGCGCACTCGGATCGTTGATCCTATGCCAACAAATTGGGCTGGAAAAATCGAACCTAGACGCTTTGAGAGCGGAACCACACTAAAAGAGGCGCTTTCTGAATTTGCCGAGAACGAAGGCATCACCTTATATTGGTATTTAGATAAAGACTTTGTAGTGAAAGATTATTTTAGAGTTGATAACGATTTCACTTCGACATTTTACCAAATTGGTCGCGCTATAAATGATGAATTTGAATACGAGGTTTACACTTATTTTTGCCACAAACAACGTGCTGCAATTATCACTGAAAAACCATCTGAGTTTGTTCGAGCAAACTGTGTCAAAATAAATGTGTGAGTAAGTAACACAAAAATCCAAGCCTGTGCTTGGATTTCTGTCATTCAATTCAATTCAATTCAATTCAAAAATGATATCCCAAATTCGCTTAACATTAGTAATATCTTCTTCAAATTGTATACGTGGCACTAACCGACCTTGCTGCTCCAAGCTCAACACATGATAACGAGAACGATACGATATATAAGCGTGTATTAACTGCTGTTGCTGATCTTTTGTAATGCATCCGATTTTTGCGGCATCAGTTAAAATCCTTACATTATCAGAGTACACCGTTAACCTCTCAAATTCATGAGCATATTTAAGCACTAAGTATTGAGTAATAAATTCAATATCGGCCATACCACCAATATCTTGTTTTAAATCAAATTTGTCCGTGTTGCCTTTTGCTAAATGGACGCGCATTTTTTCACGCATTTTTATTACATCATCTTTTAATACTTTTATATCACGCTGCTGACAAAGAATGTCCTTACGGATTTCAGCAAAACGCTCAATAAGTTCATCTTGACCTAAAATAAGTCGGGCGCGCACAAGCGCTTGATGCTCCCATGTCCATGCTTGAGTTTGCTGATAGTGATTAAAGCTCTCAAGATTAATTGCTAATAAGCCAGAAGCTCCCTCAGGACGTAAACGTGTATCGAGTTCATACAAAATACCTGATGCTGTACGGGTATTAAATAAGTGCATTAAGCGCTGCGCTAGCTTTAAATAAAACTGCCGTGAATCAATTGGTTTTTTACCATTCGTTTGGCTTAAACCATCATGATTATGTACAAATACTAAATCTAAATCTGAATCATAACCGACTTCAAAACCACCTGTTTTACCATACGCTATGACTGCAAAGCCTTTATTTTCGTCATCAGTACCTTGGGGCGTACCAAAACGCTGAGCTGTATTGTGCCATGCAATATTTACGGCCTGACCTACAACAGCCTCAGCTAATGCAGTTAAGTGATCGCTTACTTTCATGACATCAATAAAACCCGTCGCATCAGCGGCTGCTATGCGTAATTGGTGAGTTTGCTTAAACTGCCTTAACGACTCCATTTGTAATTCTAAGTCGTCATGCTCAATACGTAAGAAATATTGCCTTATTTCATCCTTATAAGCAGTTAATGGAGTTGGCTTATAAAGAACAGCGGGGTCTATTAATTCATCAAGTAGTATTGGGTAGCGCGATATATGCTCTCCTATCCACTTGCTATGACAGCACAGTAAAACTAATTGCTTTAATGTGCCTGGATTTTCATAAAGTAATTCTAAATACGCAGTGCGAGAGATAATTTTATTGAGAATTTGGCAAATCATCGTAAATGCAGTTGCACTGGCATTAAAGTTACTTAACTGCTTGAGCAGTGCTGGCATTAACTTATCAAGAATGTCACGTCCGCGATTACCAACTTTAGCTTTTGACAAACGTAACTTAAAGTCTTGCAGTGGTAGTTGCCAATCATCTTTGGGATCATTTAAAAAGCTTATATCACCATGTTCCCATGCGCTTACAAACGCACTTTCACAAGTATCTAGAGGCTCAGTTTCCTCACCTATAACATGCGTAAATTCATTATTGATCTGACTCATCACATGTTCAATTTCACTTACTGATGCTGTAAAATCTGGCTGTGCTAGCAATAGATTCAAACGCTGCTGGTTTAGCTCATCATTGGGCAATGTTTGCGTTTGTTGATCGTCAAATATTTGTAAGTACTGCTCTACCTTTCTTAAATACAGATAGTTATTTTTTAGATCTTTAGCTTCTAGATCATCAATAATCTGACTTACTGTTAACTCCTTTAATGCTTTGAGTAACGATTGCGTTTGTAAGTTAGCTTCACGCCCGCCGCGCACCATTTGCAAGGCTTGAACAATAAATTCCACCTCTCGAATACCACCAGCACCCAATTTTATATTATTTGTTAATCGCTTACGGCGGACTTCTTGAGCAATCATAAGCTTCATTTTACGAAGTGATTCAATAACCGAAAAATCAATATATCGGCGATATACAAACGGCTTTAAAAGCTGATTAAACTCATCCCAATATTGATTAGGCACGCCAATTAAGCGCCCCTTTAACATGGCATAACGTTCCCAATCACGCCCTTGCTCTTGGTAGTAATCTTCAATCGCGTTAAAGCTCATCACCAGAGGGCCGCTTTCACCAAATGGACGAAGCCGCATATCAACTCTAAATACCTGCCCATCACCCGTGGTTTGATTTAATGATGCGATGAGCTTTTGTGCAACTTTAGTATAAAATATCTGTGCCTCAATGCTGCGACGCCCTCCTTGTGTTTTAACGCTGCGAGGATATGCAAAAATAAGATCGATATCTGATGAGTAATTAAGTTCTTGCCCCCCTAATTTACCCATTCCTAATACCATTAAAGGCATTGCTTGGTTGCGCTCATCCAAAGGTTCACCGTTAACTTTGGCAACGTGTGCGTGCGCCCATTGATTTACGCTTTGAATCAGCATATCTGCAAGCTGGCTAATATATTTAATACTATCTGAGATAGGGTTATTACAGCATAAATCTAAAAAAGCGACTTTCAGCCAGTACTTTTCTCGATACTTGCGAAGGAGTTTATGACATTGAGATTCATCTAATTCAGTAAGGTCCAAACTTTCAAAAGGAGAGTGTATAGCCCTATTTTGTAGTTCATTTTTGCATAACAGCCATGGCATTAAATCAGGTTGCGACTCTAAACTACGCCATGCAAAATCACTCAGCGCTAACAACGTTACAATTTTACTGTCTATATTATGCTGTTGCGGATACAGCTTTTTAAAGCGCATCAAGCCAAGTTTTTGTAATTGAATAGGAAGTTGCTTTACATTACTCATCAATCCTCTCTTTTATATCATCAATATCCGTACTAGAATGATTAAAACCTAAAAAGGTTAACTTTAATCAGGATCACCATGTCATATTTGTCTTTATCTAACACTAGTTTTGTTGCTATTGCTATTAGTTTTGTGGTTATTTGTATCACTGTTTTTATTTTGCGAATTATAACTCAAATCAAAGCAAAACAAGCGCTTAAAGACGAGTTAGCGCAATACGATAACTTTGCAATGGGCATTAGTTTCGCCTCAGAAATATCGGTTGTAATAGCAACCATCGCCTTTTTATTCGATGAAATAAGTGTCAGTACTGCGCAATCGAATCCACTAAAAGTGGCTGTGTTAATATTTTTACTCTTTGCGTTTATAAAAATAGGACACATGATCCACCGCAAATGGATTTTACGTCGCTTTAATGAAGAAGCTGCTATTTTAAAGAAAAATGTATGTGCAGCACTTGTTGATTCAGGAATGTTAATCGCCAACTGCATTATGACTCTAGGCCTTTATACGTGGACTCACACGCAAGGCTTTAGTAATTTACTGATTGCATTTGTCAGCTTTTTTGTGCTGCAAGGGATGTTTGCCCTTGATAGCAAAATACGTGAGTACCGATTTGCAAAAGCCAATCAAGGGGCTTCATTACAAAGTAATTTTAATTTAGAAAATACTTCTATTGGTATTCGCTACGCTGGTAAATCTATTGGTTTAGCGTTAGCTGCTTATGCCGGCTTGTCGAGCGCTGCATTTCAAAATGGCAAGATGGTTGAAAATCTATTCACACTTGTTATGCATTGCAGTGTAATGTGGGCATTGCTTTATACGCTTACATTTATAATAAAAAAAATATCACTGCCCAATATTGATACCGCTCTTGAGGTCGATCACCAAGATAATATCGGTATTGCGTGCATAGAATTTGCTGTTTTCTGTGCAATCGGCTATTTACTTATTAGCATGTTTTCTATTTAACACTGATTTTTTAATAAAATTGCTATTAACGCTTTGTATTTAATTAAATCAGTTACACCTTTGCTTAAATGCAATGAGGCCTTATGGCATTTAAAATAAACAACTTTTTACTAATTGATGTGGATAACGATTTTAGTCGAGCACTAGCTGGGCACTATTTTAATAGTGCCCTCGCTGATGCCCCAAGCACTTTAGTTATTGCAGGTAGTAACATGCGTCAATTAGTTAAAATGATGTTTGACGAGCTTATTAAAGACTATTGCTACTGCGATTTCGAAAACGAAATTAGTGTTTCTGAACTCGCTAGTTATTTACATGAGCACCATAATATCCAAGGTGTTTTATTTAATCGTACCGACTACTTACTTGCCGATGAAAAACAACGTTTTATTTATAATTCATTGCATAAGAATCGCTTTTTGGTTAGTCAAAATGAAAGTGATTTTACTTTTAGTCAGCTTGCTGACCCCGCACACTCAAATCACTTATCGTGTCAGACTGATATTGCACAAACCCCCTTAAGCCTAATTGAGTTCAATTAGGTCGCTAAATATAAAATAAATAATTGCACCTAGCCCTGTGCTTACTTAACATAGCGGATATAATTTTTATCTGCCAATCGATAAGTGACACCACATGCGAGTACCTCATATCTATCAGGCTTCGAGTATTGCCTTAAACACTCCCGTTACATTGGATGACGATGCAGCTGGCCACATTGGCCGGGTTCTTCGTATGAAAGTTGGCGAACATGTATCCATTTTTAATGGTGAAGGCGGCGAGTACCTTAGTGAAATTATTGAAGTTACTAAAAAAAATGTCGTGGTTATGCCACAAGAACTCAATTTACACGATGTTGAATCACCGTTAAAAATTCATTTAGGCCAATGCGTATCGCGTGGTGATAAAATGGATTTTACAATTCAAAAATCAGTTGAATTAGGGATTACCGAAATTACGCCTATTTTTAGTCAACGTTGTGGCGTAAAACTAATGGGCGACCGTCTTGATAAAAAGCATCAACAATGGCAAAAAATCGCGATTGCAGCGGCAGAGCAATCAGGGCGTAATTTTGTGCCAATCATCCACCCTCCGGTAGATTTAAAGCAATGGCTTGCACAAGATACCAATGCAATAAAGCTAACTCTCCACCCTCGTGCAGAGCACAGTATTAAAACTATTACGGTGCCTAAAGATGGCGTGCGCTTCTTAGTGGGCCCCGAAGGCGGCTTTACCGATGATGAAATGGCACTAACTAAACAACTAGAATTTGTAGATATTCGTTTAGGCCCACGCGTTTTACGAACAGAAACAGCCGCTTTAACGGTCTTAAGTGCATTACAACTTCAATTTGGCGATTTAGCTAATTGAAATAACTAAAAGCACCCTCATATAAACAGTAACATTTATAGTAAGGCACAGCGCATGGCAATTAAGTTAGGTATTATTTCTGATCCTATTAGTGGATTTAACATCAAAAAAGACACCGGTTTTGCAATGATGATGCAGGCGCAAGAGCGCGGCTACGAAATCTACTACATGGAGATGGATGATTTATCACTTCGTAAAGGAAAATCGTATGCAACCGCCGCTAAAGCGCAAGTATTTAATAACGCTGAAAAGTGGTACGAACTTGAAGAAAAAGCCACCATTGCACTTGCCGACTTAGACGTCATTCTAATGCGTAAAGATCCTCCTTTTGACACCGAATACATTTACGCAACGTATATTCTAGAGCGCGCCGAGCAAGAAGGTACGCTTATAATTAACAAGCCACAAAGCCTACGCGATGCGAACGAAAAGCTATTTACAGCATGGTTTAGTGAACATACACCTGATACGTTAGTAACACGAAGCCAAAAGCAAATCCGTGAATTTTTAGCCGAGCATAAAGATATTATTTTAAAACCACTGGATGGTATGGGTGGCGCTTCTATTTTTCGTGTAACAGAAAGCGACGCGAACATTGGCGTAATTTGCGAAACACTTACAGAGCACGGCAGTCGGTTTGCAATGGCACAAAATTATATCCCAGAGATCAAACAAGGCGATAAGCGCGTATTGGTAGTTGATGGCGAAGTAATTCCATATTGCCTAGCACGTATTCCACAAAATGGGGAAACTCGCGGCAATTTGGCCGTTGGTGGTCGCGGTGAAGCACGTCCACTTAGCGAATCAGATTTAAAAATAGCGCAAGCTGTAGCACCTACACTCAAAGAAAAAGGCCTAATATTTGTAGGCTTAGACATCATTGGCGACAAGCTAACAGAAATTAACGTAACAGCACCAACATGCGTACGTGAAATTGAAGCCGCTTATGATATTTCTATCACAGGTATTTTATTTGATGCCATAGAGCGTAAATTAGATAAATAACTAGCGCTATTTAAACCCCCATTAATTTAAGTATTTCATACAATTGATGGGGTTTTTATGTCAATTCAAAGATTTATGCCATACTAAAAATTCATTATCAAATAATACTAGTCTGCTTATATATGGGGCCTATTTAACGTTAAGAAAATGACGCTAGAACTAGGCAAAAATTTATGCAGGTTGGTATAACTAAAGGGTGAAATCTATGCAGTCATTAGAAAATCATTTTTTAATCGCGATGCCGTCGATGCAAGACCCTTTTTTTAAACGTGCTGTTACCTATATTTGTGAGCACAATGAAGATGGGGCTATGGGCTTGGTAATTAACCAACCAATTAATGTAACCGTTGGTGAATTGCTCGATAAAGTAGAAATTGATAACGATAAATCACAACAAGCAGCTCAAGTTGCTGTATTTGCCGGAGGCCCAGTTAAAACGGACAGAGGCTTTGTATTACACTCTCCAAAATTAGGCTATACCTCAAGCCAAAAGCTCAGTAATGAAATAATGATCACGACCTCAAAAGATGTACTCGCGAGCTTAACAACTGCGCAAGCACCTGATCAATTTATTATAACCTTAGGCTACTCGGGTTGGGAACAAGGCCAGTTAGAGCAAGAGCTGCTTGATAATAGTTGGCTGATTATAGAGGCTGATCCTAAGATTATTTTTGACACACCCGTTGAAAAAAGATGGGAAAAAGCGGTTTCAATGCTGGGCTTTGACGTAAGTCAACTCAGCCCCGAAGCAGGCCATGCATAACTAAATAAGATACAAATGACAAAACGAATATTTAAGCCGCAAGGCGAGCGAACGGTAATGGGTTTTGATTTTGGCACCAAAAGTATTGGTATTGCCATAGGCCAAGAACTCACTGGCAGTGCGTCGAGCCTTAAAGCTGTAAAAGCACAAGATGGCATTCCTAATTGGGATGATATTGCAGTACAAGTAAATGAATGGCAACCCGATTTAATGGTTGTTGGCTTGCCACTAAATATGGATGGAACGTCACAAGAAGTTACCTTTAAAGCTAAAAAGTTTGCCAACCGATTACACAACCATTATGGCATTGCGGTGCAAACTCAAGATGAGCGTTTAACAACCGCTGATGCTAAAGCCCGCTTATTTGAACAAGGTGGTTATAAAAAGCTAGGTAAAGGCAATGTTGATAATATGTCTGCCGTGATTATTTTAGAAAGTTTTTTTGAATCTAGTTATGGTGAATAACAAAAATGTATAATACCAATCTGCTTATATATGGGGTCTATTTAACGTTAAGAAAATTACGCTACAACTAGACAAAAATTTTTGTATCTAGTTGTTCTAAATAAAAAATTTTTAACGACGTTATAGTGCAATTTAATCCGTTAAATTGATCAAAGATTTATGCAGTTTGGTATAAATAAAAAAAGCGCCAAATTGGAGCTTTTTTTATGGTTAAGTGTAATTTTTAATAGTTACTGTCTTTTCCATCCATACCATCAATTGTCACACCTTGTAAAAAACCAGCTCCTTGCTGCTCGTTATTACGCAGTTTAATCATTAAGCGCAAATCATTTGGTGAGTCTGCGTGGTGTAGTGCATCGGCGTAATTAATTCGTTGCTGGCTGTAAAGCTCAAAGAGTGCTTGGTCAAAAGTTTGCATTCCCATCTCTTTCGATTTAGCCATTGCGGTTTTAATACCACCAATATCGCCCGTTTTAATTAGCTCTGCTATCATTGGCGAATTAAGTAAAATCTCGATTGCAGCAACTCGGCTTTCACCATCTGACGTTGGCACTAATTGCTGAGCAACGATAGCACGCAAGTTAAGTGCTAAATCATACTTTAGCTTATCGTGCTTTTCTTTAGGCACTAAATGCATAATACGGTCAATCGCTTGGTTGGCATTATTTGCATGTAGTGTAGCAACACATAAGTGGCCTGTTTCAGCAAAACTTAGCGCATATTCCATAGTTTCTTGTGAGCGTATTTCACCAATCAAAATTACATCTGGCGCTTGGCGCAAAGAGCTTTTGAGGGCTGCTTCAAAGCTTTCGGTATCAAGCCCTACTTCGCGCTGAGTAATAATACTTTTGCGATGCTCATGAACAAATTCAATTGGATCTTCAATTGTTAAAATATGCCCGCGCTGGTTGCGGTTTCTATAACCAATTAATGCAGCTAACGAGGTCGACTTACCCGTACCAGTGCCCCCTACAAACAGCACAAGACCTCGCTTAGACATAATTACATCAGTCAGCGTCGAAGGTAATCCTAACTCTTGTATATCCGGTATCTGCGTGATTATTCGGCGAATAACCATTCCTGCTCTATCGCGCTGCCAAAAAGCGGATATACGAAAACGCCCTTCATCCGTCGCAATCGCAAAATTGCATTCTTTAGTGTTATGAAATTCTGCTTTTTGCTTTTCGCTCATTGCAGACTCAACTAATTCAAGAGACTGCGCATCGGTTAGCTTCTCATCTGCTAAAGCAATAAGCTCGCCATTAATTTTTGCACTAATGGGTAACTGGCTCGATATAAATAAATCAGAACCTTTTTTCTCAATCATTATTAATAAAAAGTGATGTAAAGATAAAGCCATAATAATTCCTTAACCGCCAAACTGTGTTTTGTCTTGTGCTTTAGCTTGTGCTGCAGTGTTAGTAATAACCCCGTGATTAACCAAACTGGTTAAACACTGATCCATTGTCTGCATGCCCATTGAAGCACCCGTTTGAATAGATGAGTACATTTGCGCAATTTTATCTTCACGGATCAAATTACGAATCGCTGGAACAGCAATCATAATTTCGTGGGCGGCAACACGCCCTCCACCAATTTTTTTAATTAATGTTTGCGAGATCACAGCACGTAAAGACTCAGAAAGCATTGAGCGGATCATCGATTTTTCTTCACCTGGGAAGACATCAATAATACGGTCAATCGTTTTTGGAGCCGATGTTGTGTGAAGTGTACCAAATACAAGATGACCCGTTTCGGCGGCTGTCATTGCAAGCCGAATAGTTTCTAAATCACGCAGCTCACCCACCAATATTACATCGGGGTCTTCACGTAACGCACTTCTAAGTGCATTGGAGAAACTATGTGTATCACGATGAACTTCACGCTGGTTAATTAAGCTTAGCTTATTGTCGTGAACAAATTCGATTGGATCCTCTATTGTCAGGATATGGTGATGCTTTGTTTGATTTATATAATCAACCATCGCTGCAAGTGTTGTTGATTTACCTGATCCCGTAGGACCTGTGACCAAAACCAGTCCGCGCGGATTGTCTGAAATTGTTTTGAAAATATCAGGAGCACCTAAATCATCAAGTGTGAGCACGTCACTTGGAATAGTACGAAATACGGCTGCTGGGCCGCGATTAGAATTAAATGCATTAACACGAAAGCGCGCAAGATTAGGCACTTCAAACGAAAAATCGACTTCCAGATTTTGTTCATAGTCCTTACGCTGATTATCGTTCATAATATCGTAGACCAAACTGTTTACGTCTTTTTCTTCTAATGCTGGTATATTAATGCGACGCACATCACCATCTACACGTATCATAGGTGAAACACCTGATGATAAATGTAAATCGGATGCTTTGTGTTGCACACTAAACGCCAATAATTCGGTAATATCCATTTATGACTCCACAACTAACTGATAAATATATGGTTACAATAGCAGAACGACTCACATCCGCCTACGCTAGAATCGCAGTGGCTGCAAAAAACACACAACGAAATAACAACGAAATAACTTTGCTAGCAGTGTCTAAAACTAAACCAAGCGAAGATATTATTGCCGCTTACGAGCACGGTCAACGCGAATTTGGTGAGTCATATGTTCAAGAGGCTGTAGATAAAATAGCTCAACTACACGCATATAGCGACATCATTTGGCATTTCATTGGCCCTATTCAATCAAATAAAAGTGCCTTAGTGGCTAGCAATTTTGATTGGGTGCAAAGTGTTGATCGACTAAAAATAGCCAAGCGGTTAGACAGCCAGCGCCCTGGAATAATGCCGCCACTTAATGTACTTATTCAAGTAAATATCAGTGCAGAAGAAGCAAAGTCAGGATGTCACCCTGATGAAATCACTGAATTAGCTCAATTTATAGAGCAATGTACACATTTAACCTTACGTGGACTGATGGCAATTCCTGCAAAAACAGCTGTTACGCAGGTGCAAGTTCAATATTTTGAGCAATTACAAACTTGCTTTGATAAACTAAAGACCCAATATCCTCAAATAGATACTTTGTCGATGGGTATGAGCAACGACGTTGAAGCAGCAATAAGTGCAGGTTCAACGATGGTAAGGATCGGCACAGACATTTTTGGAACACGAACTTAAAAGGTGATAACAGATTTATGTCAGATAAAAAAATCGCATTTATAGGCACGGGTAATATGAGCTACGCCATTATTGGTGGCATGGTAAAAAACGGTTTTAACGCAAATAACATCATTGCGACTAACCGCAACCAAGATAAGCTTGCTAAGGTAGCAGCCGACTTCAAGGTGCAAACCACCAGTGACAATAACGAAGCCCTGCGCGATGCTGATGTAATTGTTTTGTCTGTTAAACCACAAATGATGGGCGATCTATGTCAATCGTTTCAAGAATCGGGTGTAGACTTTAGTAACAAACTATTTATTTCTGTTGCTGCGGGTTTAACCGTAAAACGTTTACGCGAAATGCTAGGTCAAGACGTTAAAATGATACGCTGTATGCCAAACACGCCGTCTTTATTAGGCCGTGGCGTATCTGGCTTATATGGCGCAGATGAAACGCAAAGCGAACACGAGTTTGTACAACAGGTGTTTGAATGTACGGGCATTGTTGTATGGGTTGAACACGAATCACAAATAAACGATATTATTGCGGTTACAGGTTCATCGCCTGCTTATTTTTTCTTGTTTATGGAAGCCATAGAAGAAAAAGCCAAAGCGCTAGGGTTTAACAATGAAGACGCTCGTCGTTTAGTCCAGCAAACAGCATTAGGTGCAGCGGAAATGGCACTTAGCCAGCCTGATATTAGTATTTCGCAGTTACGCTCAAACGTAACATCTAAGGGCGGTACTACTCACGCAGCGGTTGAGCATTTAAAAGAGCAAGGCTTAACAAAAACGGTTGGCGATGCAATAGATGCATGTATCGCACGTGCGATGCAAATGGAAAAAGAACTTTAAAATTACTTTTTATTGAAGGTTACACTATGAATGCCATGCAATTTTTAATCAGTACCCTGTTTGATTTGTTTTTAATGGTGGTATTACTGCGCTTTTGGCTGCAGTGGGCAAAAGCCGACTTTTATAATCCAATGAGCCAGTTTGTGGTTAAAGCCACTTCGTTTGCAGTAAAGCCTCTGCGCAAAATCATTCCAGGATTTGGTGGGCTTGATTTAGCCTCACTATTGCTGGCATTTATTGTCGCAATAGCCAAAATAAGCACTTTAATGCTTGTTATGTATGGCGCATGGGCAATACAACCTGTACTCATTCAAGCATTTATAACGGTGCTAAAAGAAGGCCTTAACTTAATATTTTGGGTTCTTATTATTCGCGCTATTTTAAGTTGGGTTAGCCAAGGCTATAACCCTATTGAAGCGGTTTTTCATCAACTTACTGAACCAATGCTAAAACCAATTCGTAAAATTTTACCGTCAATGGGCGGACTAGATCTATCTGTTTTAGTGCTTATTATTGGTATTCAATTTTTGCAAATGCTGCTTATGGACTTTTTAGCCTAATATAAATTTTAACAAAAGAGGCCAAAGGCCTCTTTTTTATATGTTTTAAGGAATACACAATGAATCGCTTAATTAAATTTTGTTTTATTGCCTTTTTAGCGCTTGCGTTTAATGCGCACAGCGAACAAATGCAAGGTGCACAATATAAAGAACTTGGCCCTTGGCAAGTGCATTACATTGCCTTCCCATCTACGTTTATTCAACCAAAAATAGCAAAAGCATATGGCCTTGAACGTAGTGGTTATAAAGGTATTGTAAATATTTCTATTTTAAAAAATGATGCCGACAACACAGCCCAAACGGCAAAGCTTACTGGTACCGCTAGAAACCTACTTGGCAACAAACAAACGCTTACTTTTAAAGAAGTAAAAGAAGGTGACTCAATTTATTACCTTGCCCAAGTTGATTACACTAACGAAGAAATTTTACGATTTGAAATTGAAATTCAACAAAGTAGTCAATTTCAAAAATTACAGTTTCAACAAAAATTTTACGTAGATTAAATACATTATGAGCAAAACTTTAGTACTCGCCACTGGCAACCTTGGCAAAGTTAACGAACTAGCAAACATGCTGCGTCCACTTGAAATTAATGTGGTTCCACAAAGTGATTTTAACGTGAGCGACGTGGCCGAAACGGGCACTACCTTTATTGAAAATGCCATTATTAAAGCGCGTCATGCTGCTAAAATTACTGGTATGCCGGCCATTGCCGACGATTCAGGTTTAGAAGTTGATGGTTTAAATGGTGCGCCTGGTGTTTATTCAGCACGCTTTGCAGGCGCGCAAGCTAGCGATCAAGATAACATTGATAAGCTACTGATTGATTTAGGTGATAACCCTGTTCGTAGCGCACGATTTTGGTGCGTACTAGTACTAATGCGCCACGCAAGCGATCCAACACCACTGGTTTGCAGTGCTAGCTGGGAAGGCGAGATCACATTAACTCAAAATGGCAACGGTGGTTTTGGTTACGATCCGGTGTTTTTTGTGCCTACACTTAATTGTACAAGTGCTGAGCTTACAAAAGAGCAAAAAAATGCAGTAAGTCACCGCGGTCAAGCATTGCAAAAATTACTGCTAGAATTAAAGCAAAAAGGCGGCCTGTGAATCTTCCACCTCTGAGCTTATATGTGCACGTACCTTGGTGCGTGCAAAAATGTCCGTACTGCGATTTTAATAGCCACGGACAGAAAGGCGAAATACCTGAAGCTGAATATGTTCAGCATTTAATTGATGATTTAAAAGCGGATTTGCACTTAGTGCAAGGGCGTAAAATTCATAGTATTTTTATTGGTGGCGGCACTCCAAGCCTATTAACAGGTGCAGCTTACACCCGCTTACTTAATGAAGTTGATAGCTTAATTGGGCTTGAAGAGCACTGCGAAATCACCCTTGAAGCGAACCCTGGCACAGTAGAAACAGGTCGCTTTAAAGATTACGTAAAAGCGGGCATTAATCGAATTTCAATTGGCGTGCAAAGCATGCAAAACGACAAGCTAAAAGCACTTGGTCGAATTCATGGCAGCGACGAGGCAAACTACGCTGCGCAGCAAGCCAAAGAAGCCGGTTTAAATAGCTTTAACTTAGATTTAATGCATGGCTTACCGGGGCAAACTCTTGACGATGCACTGAGCGATTTAAAGCAAATAATTGCGCTCGATCCTCCTCATATATCGTGGTATCAGTTAACTATTGAACCCAATACGCAGTTTGCGTCAAAACCCCCTACCCTTCCTCGAGATGAAACACTGTGGGACATTCAAGAGCAAGGGGTCGAGCTACTCGCGCAAGCGGGTTACATACAATACGAAATATCGGGCTATGCAAAAGCTGGCTATCAATGCCAACATAACTTGAATTATTGGCGTTTTGGCGATTATCTTGGTATTGGCTGCGGCGCACATGGTAAGGTTACTGATGAAAATACAGGGCTTATTACGCGCACTGAAAAAGTTAAACATCCGCGCGGCTATATGGATTTAATTAAACCCTATATGTATAAAAGCTGGCACGTAGAGCAAGATGATTTAGCATTTGAGTTTTTTATGAATCGCTTTCGCCTTGTTGAACCTTGCCCTATTAACGATTTTAATAAATTAACTACACTGCCATTACTAAGCCAGCAAGATGCATTAAACCAAGCCATTAACAAAGGCTTGCTGGTTAAAACAGATAGCCATTGGCAAGTAACATTAAAAGGTCATCGCTTTTTAAACGACCTTTTAGAATTATTTGTGTAGTACTTAGTAATCAAATGAAACAATATAAAAACACCCTAATGGGTTTCCAATAACAAAAGGGAAGACAATGCGTAAACTTACTTTTATTGCAGCGGCTATAAGCACTGCACTTCTTGCTGGTTGCCAACAAGCACCGCAGCAATCAACTGCAACTCCTGTCGTACAAACTCAAGCGGTGCAATCACAACAAAGTGAAATAGACAAAGCAAATACGTTTTTTGAAGATACATTTAACCGTGATGTAATGAGCAGCCCTGTGTACCAAACTTATATGGGCATTAAGCAAGATTACGATAAATGGGATGATGGCAGCGAAGAAAGAAAGCTTAAAGATTTTGCACAAACAAAAGCCGACCTAGTGGCACTAACAGCAATCAATCGTGATTTATTAGATGATGCGACAAAGGTAAGCTACGACTTAAAAAAACAAGATCTTGAAAGTTCTATTGCTGACTTTAAATGGCGCTACCATAATTACCCAGTAAACCAAATGTATGGCACTCACTCGATGATCCCTGCATTTTTGATCAATCAACACCAAGTTAGTAATGTAAAAGAAGCAAAAGACTACATTTCGCGCTTAAATGGTGTAACCGCTGTTATTGATCAACTTATTACTGATCTAGATGTACGTGCACAAAAAAATATTATTGCGCCTAAATTTGTGTTTCCACACGTCATTGATTCAAGCAAAAATATCATTAAAGGCGCACCGTTTGAAAAAGGCGATGACTCTACCCTGCTTGCCGATTTTAAACGCAAAGTAACTGCACTTGAAATCAGTCAAGCCGAAAAAGATTCGTTAATTAACGATGCATCAGACGCATTAGAATCGGCAGTTAAACCATCTTACTCTAAGCTTATTAATTACCTAGCGCAGCTAGAAAAGCGTGCTGACGACCGTGATGGCGCATGGAAGTTACCTGAAGGTGAAGCGTTTTATAACAATGCACTTAAGCGCACAACAACGACAGACTTAACGGCTAAAGATATTCATGCTATTGGTCTATCTGAAGTAACACGTATTCATGATGAAATGCGTGAAATTAAAAATAAAGTAGGCTTTAAAGGTGATTTAAAAGCGTTTATGCAGTTTATGAAAACTGACAAGCAATTTTACTACCCAAACACTGCACAAGGTAAGCAGCGTTATCTTGACGAAGCAACGGGCCTTATTGACACAATGAAGTCTCGCCTTGATGAGCTATTCATTGTTAAGCCAAAAGCGGACCTGAAAGTTAAAGCTGTTGAAGCGTTTCGAGAAAAAGCAGCCGGTAAAGCATTTTATCAACAGCCTGCGCCAGATGGTTCACGCCCAGGAGTTTACTACGCCAACCTTTATGATATGGAAGCAATGCCAACCTATCAAATGGAAGCATTAGCTTACCATGAAGGTATTCCGGGTCATCACATGCAAATAGCTATCTCGCAAGAGTTAGAAGGCGTGCCTAAGTTCCGTAAATTTGGTGGCTACACAGCCTACATTGAAGGTTGGGGTTTATACTCAGAATTAGTGCCAAAAGAAATGGGTATGTACTCAGACCCATACTCAGACTTTGGCCGCCTTTCTATGGAATTATGGCGTGCTTGTCGTTTAGTCGTTGATACGGGTATCCACGCAATGAAGTGGACTCGTCAAGAAGGTATTGATTACTACGTAAATAATACACCTAATGCTACATCTGATGGTGTTAAAATGGTTGAGCGTCACATTGTAATGCCTTCACAAGCAACGGCTTATAAAGTAGGCATGCTTAAGATTTTAGAACTGCGTGAAGATGCTAAAAAGCAGCTTGGTGATAAGTTCGATATTCGTCAATTCCACGACGTTGTCCTTAAAAATGGCCCAGTACCATTAAATGTACTAGAAAACTTTGTTAACGAATGGATAGCAAGTAAACAAGCTTAATACCGATTTAAAGCACTTGTTTAAATATGAAAGGTCGCATTTGCGACCTTTTTTTTGTTTTATATAGCAGGAGTTTAAGCTAGAGTGAATAAGCCCTTAGCGATGGAGAATATAATGGATTTAAGCATACAATTACTTAACGCACGCATTTCAAAGCAGCAGTTAAATGAGCTCGATAACGACTTTAAACAGTTGACGCCGGCTCAACAAACTCTGCAGCTAAATCACTTATATGAAAGTGCTCAGCGCTTGAGTATAAAATATGATTTTATGCAAAATATCGCTATCCGTATTTTAACAAACAACATGCCGCCAGCACCTTTTGTTAACCAATTAATAACTGTTGATGCATTGAGTTTTTTTACGCCTGCACTGAGAATAAACAAAGGTTTTTTAGCGCAAGACATTCAGGGGAATAACGTACTACATAATGTATTTAAACATGCCGATTCAAAAAAATTACCTTTTAATTATGTGCGATCTTTAATGTTATTTGAATCTAACGACGACTTACTTAAAGCTCTAGCACAGACGAATAAACAAGGACTCACCCCTGTCGCTTGTTATATCGCTTACGCACACAAACAAAATACACCAGTAAAGCATGAGTTTTCAGCATTACTCGCGCTTATGGAAATAGAGCAAAAACAAAACCCAAATGCAAAGCAACAGCTTGCTAACGCATTAAAAGAAGTAAACCTAAGCGAAACAACTATTTTACTAAGTGCCGCTTACTTACAGCGTTCAACAGCCCAAGTTGTACACTTAATCAAGGCGCTTTAACTCACTAACAACTTCTATACGTACATTATCAATAGCATGTGTTATAGATTGCGCAGCACTTTCATGCTCAACCATATTAGGCCAATTAGTTTGCCAGTTTTTTTGCAATTTTTGAGCTTTTAATCGTACTTTGTCGACGGCTAAATAGCTCAAGTCATGAATCAGATTAACTTTCACCCACCCTTTTCTTGGACTACCTTCAACTTCGTTACTATCGTAATGCGCTGCAAATACTATAAGTTCAAGCTCAGCTAGTTCTTGTAATATTTGAAAACTCGCAATACGTGTATTGTTATTATCCTCACTTACTTCCATACGCCATGCGTTATAACTAAAACCTATAAACGCAAACACCACACTCGCTATTGCGGTAAAAAAATACGAACGTGGGGCCAAAACAAACTGACCATATTTAGACTCTGACATATTATTTCCTTGGGCGTGTTGATTTTTGTGGATTGAAATTTGTTCAATCTAGGGGCGATTAAATCGTGACGCGGGGTTTTTAAATAAAGCAAAAACGAATTAAACCAATACTTAAACAAATAGCTGTTATAACAATATAAAAACCGGATGCTTTTTTCACATTAACCTCCTTGATCAACGTCAATAATAAGCAATCGCGCGCTCGAAATAACACGATAAACAGGGTACATTGAGACTATTAATAACGCAAAATTTAATCTGCCAGGGAAAAACCATGAGCCTTAAGCGAATTAGTCAGTTTTTTAACCCAAGCTCAGTGGCCGTTATTGGTGCCTCTAATATCTCTACCCGTGCAGGTTTCGTGGTTATGCGTAATTTGCTTCAAGGCGGCTTTAAAGGACCTATCATGCCTGTTACTCCAAACCATACTGCGGTACATGGGGTACTTGCTTATTCTTCGATTGCTGACTTACCAAAGGTACCTGATCTTGCGGTTATTTGTACAAACAAAAATACCTTGATAAACATTATTAAGGAACTCGCAGAGCTAGGCTGTAAAAGTGCCATTATTATTGCCGATGGCCTCTCAAGTGAACAAAATAGTGCGCTAAAAGCATGTGCCCAACTTCATCACGTTACTTTACTTGGGCCCAATTGTTTAGGTTTGTTGATCCCCCATATTGGCTTAAATGCAAGTTTTTCACACACCATAGCAAACCCAGGTAAAATTGCATTTGTATCGCAATCAGCAGCAGTCTGTTCAACTATTTTAGATTGGGCAAAAAATAAAGAAATTGGCTTTTCATATTTTGTATCCGTAGGCGACTGTCTTGATATCAATTTTAGTGAGCTACTTGATTTTTTAGGACGTGATGCTAAAACAAACGCTATTTTACTCTACATAGATAATATTGAAGATACCCGAAGCTTTATATCAGCAGCGAGAGCCGCCGCTTTTAGTAAACCCGTTATTGCAATTAAAACAGGAAAAACAAGCGCTGGCGCGCTCGCTGCAGAAATTCACACCGGTGGAAAACAAAGCTCTGATGCTGTTTACGATGCGTTATTTCAGCGTGCTGGTATGCTACGCGTAAACGATCTGCGTGAGCTATTTGCGGCAACACAAACCTTAGCTATGCATCCTAAGTTATTAAAAGTAGAACAACTTACTATTTTAACAAATGGTGGCGGACCAGGTGTAATGGCTGTTGATGAGCTTATTCAAAGCTCAGGAAAGTTAGCCGAACTAAGCAATGAAACACGGCGGGCGCTTAATAAAGTGATCCCGCAATCAGATACTACGTCAAACCCTGTCGATATTTTTGGCGATTCAGCCCCCGCTCGTTATAAGCAAGCATTAGAAATTTTACTGCATGCAAAAGAAGTTAAAAACTTACTGATAATTCATACCCCTTCGGCTTTAGCACCAAGCGAAGACTACGCCAATATTATTGTTGAAACCTTACAAACACTCCCTAAAATGGCACGTCCTTACGTTATTACTAACTTTATGGGTGAAGACGCATCCTATGCTGCAAGAAAAGTGTGTTCTAACAATGCAATACCTACATATCGTACGCCAGAAGGGGCTGTAGGCGCATTTATGCATTTGGTCACTTATCGCCGTAACCAAAAACATTTAACGCAAACACCTGAGTCGAACACCGATGATGCCAAAATAAATAAAGTGGCTGCAACAGCAATAATTAATGAGCAGTTAGATGATGAACAAAGTTACTTATCTACTCACCAAGCGAGTCAAATTTTAAGTCATTATGGTATTGAATGTATTCAAACTGAAGTTGCTTACACACCAACAGAAGCTAAAGAACAAGCCATAGAGCTTGGTTTTCCAGTAGCATTAAAGCTTATTAGCCCAAGTATTGCTTCTAAATCCGAAGTCGGTGGCGTGGTGCTCAACCTAAACGATGCAAACGAAGTTGAGCAGACGGCTTTTGCGATGCTTATTCGTATTAAAAACACTTACCCTGATGCAATTATTGAAGGGTTTTCACTACAAAAAATGGCGCCACGAGCCGGCGCGAATGAACTTCGAATTGCAATTAAAACAGAGCCCAATTTTGGCCCTGTTATTTTATTAGGTGAAGCAGGAACGGGGCTTGAGTACGCGCAAGCAGCCGTTGCTTTGCCTCCATTAAATATGAACTTGGCAAAATATTTAATTGCCGCAGCGCACGACAAAGGCGTATTAAAAGAGCGAATACTCCCCGAAAAAGTCGATAAATACCGTTTATGTGCGCTACTAACTCGTATTTCGCAATTAGTTATTGATCAGCCGGATATAAGCTCAATGGAGCTTAACCCTATACTTGCCAGTAATGGGCAATTTTTAGTGCTTGATGCGACTATGACACTTGACCGCTATAAAGCTCAAAGTCATCGTAAGCGCTTATCTATTCGCCCCTACCCCATTGAGCTTGTTGAGGTTGTCACACTTAAAAACAACACACGGGCAACTCTTAGACCTATAAAACCTGAAGATGAGCAAGCACATCAGGCATTTGATCAATCACTTAATAAAGAAGATCGATACAAGCGTTTTTTTGGTGAACTACCACAGTTTAATCATGATCAACTCGCCAAAATGACGCAGATTGACTACGATCGTGAGATGGCTTTTATTGTGTGTCAACGATTTGAAGGTAAAACACGCACGCTAGGTGTATCAAGAGTTATTATGGATCCCGATAACTTACATGCTGAATTTGCTATTGTTGTACGTTCAGACTGTCAAGGGTTAGGCCTTGGGCGAATACTGATGACAGCTGCAATTAATCATTGTAAACGCCAAGGAGTAGAATCAATTGAAGGTATTACCTTGCCAGAAAACACTGGGATGATTGAACTTGCGCGTAAGCTAGGTTTTAAAATTAGCCGCGATTTTGAAGAAGGCAGTATTAATATGGTACTTAAACTTAAATAATGAAAAAAACACTAACACTAAGACAAAGAATAGCTGGCTTATTTGAAGGCACCGGAGATTACCAACGTGCCGGTCATATGCTCGATGTAGCACTCATTAGTTTAATTATGATTAATGTAGTGGCAATTGTAATTGAGTCTATAGCAAGCGTTGCACAGCAGTATTACGATGCGTTTTTAATGTTAGAAATAATCTCAGTGGCTATTTTTGCAATTGAATATTGTGTAAGGCTCTGGGCTTGTGTGGATAAAACCAAGTATGCCGCGATTGAAGGCTCTAATACCAAGCGTCGGTTAAAGTACCTTTTATCTCCATTGGCTATTATAGATTTAATCGCTATTTTACCTAGTTTATTAATGTTCTTGTTCCCGCTCGATTTACGTTTTTTACGTGTACTTCGGCTCTTGAGGGTATTTAAGCTAACTCGCTATTCACGTGCTATGCAGCTACTTTTGCAAGCTTTTGTAAATGAAGGTAGCGCTCTCTTTGCAGCCTTTTTTATTATGGCTGTGGTACTCATTTTAGCTTCCTGCGGTGTCTATTTAATTGAGCACGACGTGCAACCAGATAAGTTTGGATCTATTCCTGCCGCTATGTGGTGGGCAATGGCAACACTAACTACTGTAGGTTATGGCGATGTAGTGCCAATAACGCCGCTTGGCAAATTATTTGGTGGCGTTATTACCTTACTTAGCATGGGGATGGTAGCGATTCCTACAGGCTTATTAGCTTCAAGTTTTTCAGAGCAATTACGTAAACGCCGTCAGTTTTTTGAAGACGCGGTAAATGAGCAAGTCCACGGTAATACAATCAACGATGGCTCTCTTAACGACGAACAACGTAACCACCTAGAAGAGCTTCGCCATAAGCTAGGGCTTAGTAAACTAGAAGCAAATAAAGCAATAAAAGCTCAACTTAACGAACGTAATAGCCACTTATTTTGTCGCAATTGTGGAAAACGCCCCTAAGGCGTGTTGACCTTTCGTGATTGATTTTGTAGCAGTGTGTTTGGCATTTAGGCAAGGCAGAGTCTATGTGTTGTAGTTATTCCCCATAAATAGGCGATAACGCAGCATAAATGCCAAACATGCGCTGCCCTTTGAGCTCGATCTAGGGACGATTAACTCTTTGTTGCTCGGTTTTTACTTATTCTTACAGGGATGTAAGCCATTAGAGTAACGCAGGAGCAGTTACCGAGCCCACTCGATTACAAACCTCGCGCCGCGATTAAATC
>NZ_JACJEM010000028.1:0-56706 GCF_014164085.1 Pseudoalteromonas sp. SG45-5
AAAACCAAAACGGGTTGCAACCCGAAGGATGCAACCCGTTTTTTTGCGTTGATAAACAGCGCGTATTAGTTAAGTTTTTCTCTAATACGTGCAGATTTACCAGAACGCTCACGTAGATAGTAAAGCTTAGCACGGCGAACTGCACCGCGACGCTTAACTGTTACGCTATCAATAAGAGGGCTGTGCGTTTGGAATACACGCTCAACACCTTCACCGTTCGAAATCTTACGAACTGTAAATGCTGAGTGAAGACCACGATTACGCTTAGCGATTACAACACCTTCAAAGGCCTGTAGACGCTCTTTAGCACCTTCTTTTACTTTTACCTGTACAACCACTGTATCACCAGGGCCGAATGTAGGTACGTCTGTTTTAAGCTGCTCATCTTCAAGCGCTTTAATAATATTTTGGTTTACTTTTGCCATTATGTTTCTCACTTTCCTAGGTGTAACTGTCTTCTAGCCACAAGCTTTTTGGTACTCTTGCTGAAATTTCGCGAGTAATACCGCTTGCTCCTCAGTCAGAGCTAGGTTATGCAACAAGTCAGGACGTCGTAACCAAGTTCGGCCTAATGACTGCATAAGCCGCCATTTTGCTATCTCTTGGTGGTTGCCACTGAGTAATACAGCAGGAACCTGTTTGTCGTCCAATGTTTCTGGTCGTGTATAGTGTGGACAATCTAACAAGCCATCCGAAAACGAATCTTGTTCTGCTGACTGGTTATGACCTAACACGCCTGGCACTAATCGCGCTACTGCGTCAATTAATGTCATGGCAGGTAGTTCACCACCACTCAAAATAAAATCACCAATTGACCATTCTTCGTCAACATATGATTCTATTATTCTCTCATCTATACCTTCATAGCGACCGGCAATCAAAATCAGTTTTTTAGAGCTTGCGAGTTCGCTTGCTCCTTGCTGATCAAGTTTGCGCCCTTGTGGGGACATATAAATTACTTTAGCACCATCACCAGCCGCTTTTTTAGCGTCAAGAATGGCTTTTTTTAATGGCTCAACCATCATTAACATACCAGGTCCGCCCCCGTAAGGGCGATCATCCACTGTTCTATGCTTATCTAAAGCGTAATCCCGTGGATTCCAACAGTTAAAATCAATTAAACCACTTTTTACTGCGCGACCGGTAACCCCTTGCTGGGTAATTGCATCAAACATGTCTGGAAAAAGGCTTATCACCCCTACCCATAATGAACTAGTTTGCGTCATTAAAACCCAGGATCCCAGTCTACGGTAATTTCTCTTGCATCGTATTTAACGTCTTTAATAACTGAATCAGTTAAAAAAGGAATTAAACGCTCAGCTTGACCAAATGCGTCTTTACTGTTTGCTTTCACAACTAGTACGTCATTTGATCCTGTCTCCATTAGGTCATCAACAATGCCTAAGTCATAACCTTTATCAGTTACAACGGACATGCCAATGAGATCTCGCCAATAAAACTCACCTTGCGGGAGTTCTGGTAATTGCGCTGAATCCATTGAGATTTCGGCATGGGTATAAGCCATAGCTTCGTCTCGGTCGTTTACCTGCGCAAATTTAGCGATAAAGCCTTTGTTGTGACGACGCCAGTCGACCACTTCTAAGGACTGCCATTTACCTTGCTGCCCTATCAACCACGGGCTGAAATCGAAGATCCCTATGGGATCATCAGTAAATGAATGTACCTTAAGCCAGCCCTTTATACCATATGGGGCACCGAGCTTTCCTACGACAATTATTGATGAGGTGTTCTCTTGACTCATGGTTACACTTACGCCTATTAAGCCGCTTTACGAGCGTCTTTTACTAACTTAGCTACGCGATCTGAAAGAGATGCGCCCTGACCTACCCAGTGTTCAACACGTGGTAAATCTAAACGAATTTTTTCTTCTTGACCTGCAGCAATTGGGTTAAAAAAGCCTACTTTCTCGATGAAGCGACCGTCACGCGAGAAACGGCTATCCGCAACCACAATTTGATAGAAAGGGCGTTTTTTAGCGCCACCACGTTGCAAACGAATAGTTACCATACCGTCCTCTATAAAGATTGACTGTTTTCATTAATAAGATTTACTCCCCAGAATGGGGAGCTGGGGAATTGTACGAGTTTTTGGCAATAACGCAAGTAAGAAGTGAACCAAAAAGACAGTTTAGTAGGTTAAATTGTGATCTGAACGAAGAAATAGGATTAACTATGTACAATGCGCATAATTTATTCAATAAAAAAGGAGCAATTTGCTCCTTTTTTATTGAATATTATTTTGATCCTAAAAAATAGCGCTGAGCTAATTTTAAAATTTAGGCCCACCACCGCCCATCATTCCTGGAGGTAACATGCCTTTCATACCGCGCATCATTTTCATCATGCCGCCTTTGCCTTTCATCTTTTTCATCATTTTTTGCATTTGGGTAAACTGCTTGAGCAACTTATTGATCTCTTGTACTTGTGTACCAGAGCCCGCTGCGATGCGTTTTTTACGCGAACCTTTAATGATTTCAGGACGAGCACGTTCTTTTTTCGTCATAGAGCTAATAATTGCTTCCATTTGAATGAACGTTTTATCACCCATTTGCCCTTTAACTGCATCGGGTAAATTAGACATACCAGGCAGTTTATCAAGCATAGACATCATACCGCCCATGCTTTTCATTTGTTTAAGTTGATCGGCAAAATCGTCAAGCGTAAAACCTGCCCCCTTAAATACTTTTTCCGCAACTTTGGCAGCCTGCTCTTTATCGACTTTCATCTCGACTTCTTCGATTAATGAAAGTACATCACCCATACCTAAAATACGCGACGCTATACGGTCCGGATGAAAAGGCTCTAATGCATCAGTACGCTCACCAACACCCATAAATTTAATCGGTTTACCCGTGATATGGCGAATAGATAAAGCGGCACCACCACGCGCATCACCGTCGGTCTTTGTTAATATAACACCGGTAAGTGGTAATGCTTCGTCAAATGCTTTTGCTGTATTGGCGGCATCTTGGCCTGTCATTGCATCAACAACAAATAATGTTTCAATTGGGTTGATTGCTTTATGGAGATCTTTAATCTCATCCATCATGTCACTATCGACATGTAAACGACCAGCGGTATCAACAAGTACTACATCGATAAATTTCTTTTTTGCATGAGAGATAGCAGCTGTTGCAATATCTACCGGCTTTTGCGAGATATCACTTGGGAAAAAATCAACATCAACTTCAGCTGCAAGTGTTTCTAACTGCTTGATTGCCGCAGGGCGGTATACGTCGGCACTGACTACAAGCACCGATTTTTTCTTACGCTCTTTTAAAAACTTAGCTAGTTTTGCAACACTCGTGGTTTTACCTGCACCTTGAAGACCTGCCATCATTACAACCGCTGGTGGTTGTGCATTTAAGCTCAGTTCTTCATTGGCTTCACCCATTGCTTTTTCAAGTTCTTCGCGGACGATTTTCACGAATACTTGGCCTGGGCTTAAACTTTTAGTAACTTCCACACCAACGGCGCGTTCTTTCACTTGTTTTACAAAATCACGAACAACAGGCAACGCCACATCGGCTTCTAAAAAAGCCATACGCACTTCACGAAGAGTGTCTTTAATGTTGTCTTCTGTTAGGCGGCCTCGACCACTGATATTCTTTAAGGTTTTACCTAATCGTTCTTGGAGGTTCTCAAACATGTATCGGTTCCGATAAGACGTTATATCAATCTAATCACACGACCGCTTAGTCTGGCCGTTCAATTAACGATATTGATATTATTAAATTTGAATTAAAAACAGTATACCGTAAATGGTGGCGGACAATACAGTGTTCAAGTGCTAGTAGTTGAGTTTCTTTTTTTAAGGTCTATGCATTTGCTTTGCTATAAAATACAATGGCCACATAACAACAAGAATTTTTTTGATTCAAATTAAGTGGCCCAAGCATTATGCTGATTATTAGTTTAACTATTATTGCCAGTTTATTTTATGTGCTAGCAACGTCTCACGTGCTTTCACGACTGTTTCACCAACAAGGACCAAGCCAAAAAGTCACTATAGTACTGAGTACGGTTGCTATATTGGCGCATATGCTATTGTTGGTAAACTCTGTTTTTCGTGCCGACGGCCAAGATTTAAGTATCGTTAATGTGGCTTTACTAACCTGCTGGGTTATCGTTGTATCTGTCACGGCCGTATCGTTAAAGTTTCCTGCAACCTTGTTACTCCCTGTTGTATATGGTTTTGCCGCATTATTAAGCATTGCAAGCTTATTTATCCCTCACCACTTGCTTTTGCAAAGCTTGCAAGTTGAAATTGGCTTAGTCACTCATATTTCTTTATCTTTACTGGCATATTGTATTTTAATTATTGCTACTTTATACGGGGTTCAGTTTTACTTTATTGATAAGCGTTTAAAACGTAAAGATTTAGCCATAGTGCATAGTCATTTACCACCTCTTATGGTTGTTGAACGTCAATTATACCAACTGCTTAACTTAGGTACTGTACTGCTTACTTTTGCATTAATATCTGGCTTTGTTTTTCTTGATGGGATGTTTGCAAAAGAATTTATCCACAAAACGATACTATCTTTGCTCGCTTGGGTAATATTTGCAGTCGTTGCATTAGGTCATATGAAAAAAGGATGGAGAGGAAAACCCGTTGTTATTACCATCATGGTCGCTGCATTTATCCTCACACTTGCTTATTTTGGCAGCCGTTTCATACAAGAAGTGATACTTAATAAGTTTTAACTTGACTCTGCAAGCTCACTCTAGCTTAATACGCATTGATTTATAAGAAAAGGATCCATCGTTGGACGACATATCGACAAGTACCCTATTTATCATTTTAGGTTTATTGGTACTTTTTTCTGCTTATTTTTCCGGTTCAGAAACTGGGATCATGTCAATCAATCGTATACGCCTGCGACATCTTGCTAAACAAGATCATCGTGCAGCTAAGCGAGTCAGTAAATTACTCAGCCGTCCAGATAGATTAATTGGTTTAATTTTAATCGGCAATAACCTAGTCAATATAGCAGCGGCGCAAGTTGCCACTATTATTGGTATACGTTTATATGGTGATTTAGGTATCGCTATTGCTACAGGTGCACTCACACTTGTTGTGCTGATATTTGCCGAAGTGACTCCTAAGACACTTGCCGCTTTATATCCTGAAAAAGTTGCTTTTCCAAGTTCAATAATACTCAAAGGGTTACTTAAAATTCTATTCCCTTTTGTTGTTGTTATTAACTGGATGACCAATGGAATACTGCGGTTATTTGGTATTAGTGCCGCTCAAATCGACGAACACAGCATGAGTAAAGAAGAATTAAAAACAGTGGTAAACGAATCCGGTGCTCTATTACCCGCCCGTCACCAAAGCATGCTAACTTCAATTTTAGATTTAGAGCAAGTCACCGTTGAAGATATTATGATCCCACGCAACGAAATTGTGGCGATTGATATTAATGACGACTGGAAACTAATTAGCCGTCAGCTTACGCATTCTCAACATACGCGTGTATTACTTTATAGAGATAATATTGATGATGCTGTTGGGTTTATTCATTCGCGTGATGCGCTTAGGCTACTTACAAAAGAACAATTTGATAAACCATCGCTATTGCGTGCTGTACGCGAAATTTACTTTATACCTGAAGGTACTTCGCTCAATACGCAGCTTTTAAAATTCCAACAATCTAAAGAGCGTATTGGTTTAGTGGTTGACGAATACGGTGATATTCAAGGTTTAGTTACACTCGAAGATATTCTTGAAGAAGTCGTTGGTGACTTTACAACAACACAAACACGGACACCAAGTGAAGAAGTAACCACTCAAACAGATGGTTCTTTTATTGTTGATGGTGGTGCTAACGTTCGCGATTTAAACAAAGAAATGGGTTGGGAATTTCCGCTCGACGGCCCTAAAACACTTAGCGGCTTAATTGTTGAATATTTAGAAGATATTCCTGATGCCAACATTAGTTTACGTATTGCAGGTTACCCTGTTGAAGTGCTCGAAGTAAAAGAGAACATGATCAAACAGGTAAAAATACAGCCGAATAAGCGAAGCCGTTAAAACCAAAAAAGGAGCCAGTTGGCTCCTTTTTCATAAATAACTTTAACTAACCTGAGCTCTGGTTAAGAGATTTTTAGTGAAAACAAGGCGAATTTACGCGTCAATAGCGGGCCTATTGCAAGTAAATTCAACGCAATTAGCGCTGAAAATAGCTGCTCGAGATAGATTTATTATCCAGAGTTCAGGTTAACTATTTATAAGCTTAGCTGAACAACCGCTCTAACCACCCCTTATCTAAAGACCCCTCACAACGTTTAAGTTGTGCGCCATAACGACTCGCACGATGTTTCACTTTGTTAGCGACGCTCATTAACCACTTTTTCCTTTTATAAGTACCACGTTTGTAGCCGCCCCACCCTTCATGATAATTAAGGTATTGTGCGTAAGCATCCCATTTAGAAATACCATTCACTTTGTGAGTTTTATAAACAAACCATGCCATAAAATCAATTGCATCATCGAAGTCGTCCCGATCTGCGCCACTGTTCCCCGTCTCTCTAATATAATCAGACCACGTAGGCGTTTTGGCCTGTGAATAACCATAAGCATCACTGGCACGCCCCGTTGGGATTATCCATAAAAAATATTCCATGGGTGGGGCAGCGTCATGTTTAAACGAGCTTTCTTGATACATCATACTCATGAGTACGTGCTTTGGAGAGCCCCACTTTTCTTGAGCGTCTTTTGCGTCGTAATACCAATCTGACTTTTCTTCAAAAATTTTACAAATATCATTAGGTTGCTTTGGAGGAGCGGTTGCACAGCCAGCTATAGTCAGCGCTAGAGATAAAATAATTGTGTTTTTTTTCATATTTTAAGATCTCACTGAACTTTTATAAAATGTGTAGGTCTGATTTTATAATGCAGCAGTACAGCATTGTTTCATCCCTGAAGAATATTTACGCAGCCACTTAAGGGCTGCGTTTTTTTATTTTAACTAACAGCCAATTATTTCCCTTTAAAATACGCATCCAAAAATTCAGTAAACGATTGCGTATCAGCCCCTTCAATCGCTGCCTGAGCCTCATTAGACTCTACAACTTGTTGCTCCAACCAAGGCTTTAAAAACTCACTATACTGGGCCTCAGCATGGTTTTTCCTATACTTATTAGCCAACGCTAAAGCAAAATGTCCATTATCTAAACCAGACTCTTTTAGTTCTGCCACATAACGCCCCGAATAGGTCAATGCTGGGTTATGGATCCATGTAGCCATCCGCTTTACTGTACTTGAGTAATAATCAACACCGTAAGCATTATCCATCCACACTGCTACTTCACTTAATTGAGAAAATATCTCACCTCCCCATGATTGAAGACTACGTGATTCATTATTAAAGTTAAGCATGAGCCCTTCTTCGCGCCCCTGATTTACAACCGTATCGAGATTTTCAGTACTACACGCTTGTTCTTTCCAATCCATTTGTGGTGAATTTTTTAATAAGCAATACGTCAAAAAAACGTCTAGAAAGTGAATTTGCTCTATATCAATACCCACTTCGCTAAATGGGTTGACGTCTAGTGCGCGAATTTCAATATACTCAATACCCGCTCTAAGTAATGCATCTGTTGGCGTTTCACCATTTTTAGCATTGCGTTTAGGGCGTATAGGTGAATAAAATTCATTTTCGATTTGCAGTATATTTTTATTTAGTTGCTTTGGTGCTGCACTGGTATAGTCATCAAGATTACTGTAAATATCTGATGGCGTATTAATTGCTTTTTTAAGCCCTGCTACATACTCATCAAGCGAATTATACATAACACGTAAAGATGATTGTGCGCTATTTGTATACCCTAGATTACCTAAACGCAGCGCTGTGCCCACCTCTAAATAAAGTGTGCCTTTGCCCAATTTTTTAAAGGGTAACTCAGTTTTTCGCCCTTGCAAAAATGAGTTGCATAAGGCCGGCGATGCACCAAATAGATAACTAATTAACCAAAGTTCGCGCTTAAAGTTTCGGATAAGTGCTAAATAACCATCAGAAATAAAATCTTGCATGCTTGCATTGCTTTGTTCTAGCGAATGAAGCGAGTGCCATAAGGTATCTGGAAAAGAAATATTAAAATGTACACCCGCAATGGCTTGCATCATACTACCGTAGCGATTTTTTAACCCTTCACGGTAGAGTGTTTTCATTTTACCTGTATTGGAACTGCCAAATTGAGCTAAAACAATATCATCTTGATGCTCGATAAAGCATGGCATACTAATAGGCCAAAGCAGTTCATCGCCCATTTTTTCTAACGTAAACTTTTGTAAATCTTTTAATTGCTTAAGAGTTTGCGACGACGAATCACTAACAGGGGTAATAAACTCAAGTAATGATTCAGAAAAGTCAGTTGTAATGTGACCGTTAGTTAACGCACTACCCACCCCTGTAGGGTGTCCTTTAGGAGATATCACGCCATTACTTTGTATTCTTAGCGACTCTCGTTCAATGCCACGTTTAATGCCTTTAACTGCGTTGTGGTGCTTTTCAGCTGATAACGCATTAAGCGCATTTGTTAAATCATGTGTTGTCAAAAATATTTCCTCGGGCCACGTGGCTTAATCATAGGGTTATGGGGGCTAGTCACTTATTACTCAAGATTAAATTGCTAAGAACGATACAATTTTTTACCAATGATCGTTTGCCCTGTTTTGAACATACGCGTGATATGAATTACACCATGCAATAAATCGTCATACTGCCACTGCTCTTAACATTATACAATTGCTTTGCTGGGCAACTAACCAATTTATTATAAAACATATTAGGCCCTGTTTATCTTTCAAGGTTAAATTTGCAGCAGCCTATTTGGTATTTAGGCAAGGCAGAGCCTATGCAGTGTGGTTATCCCCCATAAATAGGCGATTAGAATAAATGCCAAACATACGCTGTTCATTGGGTTCCCCCCTAGAGGCGATTAACTCTTTGTAGCCTAAACGGATGCAGGTTAACTTTAGTATTAAGTTAACCTGCGTAATAGACCAGAATTTAGATAAAAATAATTCAAAGCAATTTCAATAGTTATAATTTAATTCAAAAAGACTTGATGTAGATCATAAAAGTGTAAGATATAAATTGTAAGCAGGTATAGATTGGTTCGATTTTTTGCTTTGTACCCAGTAAGCAATATAATAGCGACAACATTAAAGGATGACAGTAAATACAATGCGCAATAATAAAAGCTTAATAAATGAAGAGGTTCACTTTGATGAATCACAAGAGCTCGTTTCTACAACGGATCTAAGAGGTGTAATTACATACGCTAATCAAGAGTTTTGTGCTATCGCAGGATATAGCCCAGAAGAGCTAATAGGTAAAAACCATAATATTGTACGTCATCCAGATATGCCTAAGGCCGCATTTAAAGAAATGTGGTCGATACTAAAGCAAGGTCATTCTTGGCGAGGTATGGTAAAAAATCGTTGCAAAGATGGACGCTACTACTGGGTAGACGCCTTTGTGACGCCTATTTTTGAGCACGGGCAATTGATTGGCTATCAATCAGTAAGAAGTAAAGCAAGTGAACAGCTTAAGCAACGCGCCCAGCACCTTTATAATAAAATAAACGCGGGTAAATCACTGTTCAACCTTCGCGAGCAAACAAATCTTAGACAAGGCATTACACTTATTGGCTTAATCGCTTGGTTAGTTTCTGTTGCTATATTGGCCTCTTGGAGTGCTGCGTTAATTAATTCACTTGTGTGTGTTTTAGTTATAGCGCTCAATTATGATGAATTAATTGCCACACCCAAGATATTAAACACCCAAAAAGCAAAGTTCGATTCGGTCTCTCGCTACATTTTTAGTGGAAGTAATCCACATAGTGTGAGTGATTATAGAGAGCAAATGCTTAGCGCAAAATTACGAACTGTACTTGGCAGAATGAGAGATTCAACACTGAATTTCAATAATATAGCGATACACCTAGATGAACAATCAACACTAACGGAAAAAGGTATCGCCTCACAAGGACAGCGCTTAGAACAAATAGCCTCGGCAATGCTACAAATGAGCTCAACTATTGGTGAAATATCTAATAATACTCACCATACAGCTGATAAAGTAAATCTTACGCATCAAAGTTGTTCTGATATAAAACAACATATTGCTGGCAATAGCTCGATGGTTTCTGACTTAGCGACGCAAGTAGAACAAGCAGCTACAACAGCAAACAGTTTAGCTTCTGAAGCGGATAAGATCGGTCAAGTAATGAGTGAGATCGAGGGTATTGCCGAACAAACCAACTTGCTTGCGCTTAATGCCGCTATCGAAGCTGCTCGTGCAGGTGAGCATGGTCGTGGCTTTGCCGTTGTGGCTGATGAAGTGCGTGCACTTTCATCTCGCACTCAAAATGCAACAGCTCAGATTCATAGTTCAATAAAAGAAATCCAAGACACATTATTTAGCTGGTCTAAAATAATGCAAGATACTAAAACACAAGCTGATAGTTGTGTTAGTACAACAGATCAAACTCAAGTAGAGCTTGATGGTATATTTTTGCAAATAAGCGAAATATCTCAACTAGCGACTCAAATATCTGCAGCAGCAGAGCAGCAACAAGTTGTTAGTAGTGACATTGGCGGCAACGTAACACAGATTAAAGAGCTTGGTGACGATAACTTAAACTTGAGCTTTAATGTCGCAAAAGGAGCCGCTGAGCTAGTTGAGGGCTCACGTAAGGTAAATGATCTTTTACTTACTTTTACCGCCAAATAACAATTACTCTGGTTATAACTTTAAACTGTCTCTAAGTTCTACGCATTGCTTTATTTCAAACTGGGCCCTATACGGGCCTTTTTTTATAAAAGAAATACCTTATGTGGTTATTCCCTATAAATTTAATTCCTCCAGTCAGGCTAATAATAGCTATTCGCTGGTAATACTTAATTAAAAAGATTTAATCTGACGCAAATGGTGTTAAAAACTTCTGATATACAACTGCATGACGCAAGAGGTAGAGCAATGCAAGAGTAATTACCGAGAGCAACTAAATAACGAGGTTTTTTCCTTGTTATTAACAAAATTTTCTTACCTCAAATAGCTCACTTAATTAAGTGGATCAATACAAAAGGCTTGTATTAAAATACTACGGAAATTAGTTAAAAAAATGGGCTATAAATTAGCCCATTTTTTATTATCTACTTTTGATAGCTATTAAAGCTATCACTTACTCAATTCTAAATTTAGCCGTCGCGTCTAGCAGATTATCCGATAAGTAATGTAGGTTTTTAGCTACATCACGTACTGCTAGCAATGAATCCATGGTGTCTTCAAATGACACATGCATATTAGATACATTCTCAACAACCATAGCGGCAACAGAGGTCTGTTCTTCAGTCGCAGCTGCAATCTGTGAGTTCATACCATTAATTTCTAGCATCTGCTCTGCAATTTTTTCAATTGAGATACCTGTTTTCTCAGCAGCCGTCGCGTTGTCGGTTGCCATATCACGAGCCGAAGTCATTGCTGTAACCGACTCATTAGCTGCTTTAGTTAGTGCGCCTAATAGTTCACGAATTTCATTAGTAGAATGCGCTGTGCGAGAGGCAAGTTCACGAACTTCATCAGCAACAACGGCAAAACCACGACCATGCTCACCTGCACGTGCAGCTTCAATTGCAGCATTAAGCGCTAATAAGTTAGTTTGATCAGCAATTGAAGTAATTACGTTCAAAATTTGTGACACATTTTTTGTATCATCTGCAAGTTTATTGATTGTTGTAGCTGCTTGATTTATCTCATCACTAAGAGTGCGTGAAGCAGTTACAGACATTTGTACTTGAGAGCGGCTTTGTTCTACTTCTTTTTCTGCAGTTTGAACCGCATGTGACGCATTACCTGCTGATTGAGATATATCACCAACACTCTGCTTCATTTCTTCCATTGACTGCTTAACAATTTCTGCGTCAGTGGTTTGTTTTGTTGTAGCCTTTTCAGCTTGTTCCATGCCTTGCATTAACCGTGTTGAGTTTTCCATTAACGGTTCACATACTGCAATTACTTCAAGTACAGTATCTTTAAGTAAGGCTATAAACGCATTGAAGTTAATTGACACTTGCCCAATTTCATCTTCTGAGTTTACTGTTAACTGCGTACTTAAAGAGCCCTTACCGCTTGCAAGTAAGCTTAAGTTATTTGCGGCATCACTCGCTGATGAACCGATCCCTTTGGCAATCCAAATAGCCATAAACAAAAGCAACGTTAGAGACACAACTGAAACAACAAGCATCAAAGTGAGGGCATCATCAGAGCGAGAGCGGGTATTCCCGACTAATTCAAAAAATCTATCATCCGCTTTTTGCTGTGCACCTTTAAAACTTTCTAACACTGAGCTATATAAGGTTGTTTTTAATTTAGCTTGTTGCTGTATTTTACTAAAATCAGCTCCGCCATTAACCATTCCATTTGCAATGCTAGAAGATATTCTTTCGTAATTAACGAGTTCTTTTTTTGTTGTGCTGTTAACGAAAGAGGGATTTATTTGCTCTATTAGTTCTATGTTTGATTCAAGCATTTTATAAGTATCACTTGCTTTTATAACAAGCTCTTGCTCACCAAATGTCACTGCTTGGGTGTATAACTCATCAAGTTTTTCTAAAAGGGTTACATTTGATGAGGTTAGTTTTACGACTTTGTAAGATGACTTCTCCATTTCATCAAGCGACACTCTGTTATCATTCATCGCAAAGTAATTGATCAAAACGATCAGTAGGAATGCAATAACAGCTATGCTCGTTATTGCATGTATTTTTTTAGTAATACTTAGATTTTGAAAAGAGAAGCCTGAAGCCATACTGTTTACCCTATTTTATTGTCTAGATCTATTATCGGCTCAATACCTATAAGTGTTAACTATATTTTTAATATTTCTAGTTTTTTTATGCTTTTTTTGAAATTAAATGCAATTAGCAGCAACCGAGTGCTCAAAAAACGTTCCATTTCAAAATTCAGTAAAAAAAAACCAGTAACATTGCTGTTACTGGCTTATTAATTTGGTGCGGATGGGGGGACTTGAACCCCCACGCCCGAAAGCACCACCCCCTCAAGGTGGCGTGTCTACCAATTCCACCACATCCGCATTTGAACTTTTACTTAACTGTTAAATCTAGTGATTTATTTGAGGAATATAAATCGTTTAACAATTAATTATTAATTAGGTATATCTGAATTTTTATCTTGAGTAACTGTCACTGGCACATCTTCTTCAACAGGAATTACTGTTTCAGCTGACGGTGCTTTTTGTAAAATTTCCCACTCATCAGTTTTTTTGATTTGACTAGCTGTAAGGTTACCCAAAACGATACTCAAAACAAAAAACACAGTGGCTAAACTTGTTGTTGTTTTTGTCATAAAGTTACCTGCACCTGATGAACCAAAAACAGTCCCAGAAGCGCCAGCACCAAATGACGAACCCATATCCGCGCCTTTACCTTGTTGGATTAAAACCATGCCAACTAAAGCTAAAGCAACTACTAAATAAACTACTAATAAAATTTCGTACATCTTATAGGGTTCCTTTCGCACTTTCACAGATCGCAGAAAATGAATCTGCTTTTAAACTAGCACCGCCAATTAAGCCGCCGTCTATATCTGTTTGTGCAAATAATAATTCGCTATTTTTTTCATTTACGCTACCACCATACAAAATGGTAAGCCCTTGTGCTAAATCACTATCTAATGCAGCAATTTTATCACGGATAAATTTATGAACGTTTTGCGCCTGTTCTGGCGACGCCGTTTTACCTGTGCCGATGGCCCAAACGGGCTCGTATGCTATCACAGAATCTTTTAATGCTGCTACACCTAATTTCTCAATTACAGCATCTATTTGTGCAGCAACGACAAGTTCTGTTTTACCATTCTCTTGCTCAAATTCACTTTCCCCTACACATAAAATAGGAGTCAAACCGACTTGTTGAGCACGTGAAAACTTTTCAGCCACAGTACTATTGCTTTCATTGTAAATACTTCTTCGTTCAGAGTGGCCTACAAGCACATACTCTGCCCCTAAGTCTTTAACTAGTTGTGCATCAACTTCACCTGTAAAAGCACCAGATTTATACTCAGAAATAGTCTGAGTTCCAGTAGATACACCACTTGCAATGAGCGCTGAAACTAATGGGAACGGAGGAAATAATACAACGTCTATCTTTTTAGATTTAACATTGTTGATAGCGTCAGACATTTGCTTAACTAGTTCTAAAGAACCATTCATTTTCCAATTGCCTGCGACCATCGCTTTGCGTATTGCCATTTTTCCACTCCACATTAGAAAACGGGCGAGATATTAACTTTTATCGCCCAAAAATACAAGCGGTTATTGTTATCAATCAGTGTGTTTGCTCATAGATTCAACAACAGCTGCGATTTTTTGCGCACTATCGATTACAATCTTTTCTTGTTCTGCTTCAACCATAACGCGAACAACTGGCTCGGTTCCTGATTTACGAAGTAATACACGCCCTTTTTCACCTAATGTTTGCTCTACTTCAGCAACAGCTGCCAGCACTTCAGATGATTTAGTCGGATCTGTTCCTGGCGTATAGCGCACATTAATCATTTTCATTGGGTATTTTGTAAAGCCTGCCCCTAAATCTTGTAATGTACGATTTTGTGCAACCATTGCAGCTAATACCTGTAAACTTGAAATGATACCATCACCCGTGCTTATCAAATCAAGATTTAGAACGTGACCAGAGCTCTCTCCACCAATTTTCCAGCCTTTTTGCTGTAGCAGCTCCATTACATATCGGTCACCCACTTTACTGCGTTCAAACTCGATTCCTTTAGCTTTTAAGGCATTTTCTAAACCCATGTTAGACATTACAGTACCAACAACACCACCACCTAGGTTATCATCTTGAGCAGCCTGACAAGCAATAATATAAACTAAATCATCGCCATCAAATACACGACCATTGTGATCAACCATCATCACACGGTCGCCATCGCCATCATAAGCAATACCAACATCAGCCTTTAACTCAAGCACCTTGCGTTTTAAGGTATCTACATGTGTAGCGCCACACTCATGATTAATATTTACACCATTGGGTTCACATGCGTGGGTTATTACTTCTGCGCCTAATTCACGCATAACTGAGGGTGCAATGTGATAGGTGGCACCATTAGCACAATCAACAACTACTTTTAAACCTTCTAGCGATAGCCCTTGTGGAAACTGGCTTTTACAAAACTCAATGTAACGGCCATCAGCGCTAGGCAAACGACTCGCTTTACCTAGCTTGTCTGAAGCAACACACGTCATTGGTTCATCTAACATAGCTTCAATTTGAAGCTCAACAGCATCATCGAGCTTTAGGCCTTGCCCATTAAAGAACTTAATACCATTATCATAATATGGATTATGTGAAGCACTAATTACAATCCCTGCTTCAGCGCGAAATGTCTGTGCTAAATATGCAACAGCAGGCGTCGGCATAGGGCCAAGTAATATAACATCAATACCGGCAGCAATTAAGCCAGCCTCAAGTGCTGTTTCAAGCATATACCCTGAAATACGTGTATCTTTACCTATGATTACTTTTTTAGTACCGCTTTGAGATAACACTCGTCCTGCAGCCCAACCTAATTTCATCGCAAATTCAGGATTAATTGGTGGAGTGCCTACCAATCCACGCACACCATCTGTGCCAAAATACTTTCTTTCTTTCATTATAAAATTCCTTGTGTGCAGGCTTGATATACATTGAGTACGTCTGCAGTTTCTTTTACGTCATGTACACGAATAATTTTTGCGCCATTTTGCGCTGCAATTAACGCGCCTGCTAGGCTGCCCGCTAATCGCTCGTTTATGTCTCTATTTAACAAATTACCTATCATCGATTTACGTGATAACCCTGCCAACAATGGCAAATCAAATTTATTAAAATCATCAAACTTAGCTAATATTTCATAGTTATGAGCAAGCGTTTTACCAAACCCGAAACCAGGATCTAGAATAAGTTGTTCTAACTTAATTCCCGCTGTTTCACAGGCTTTAATACGCCGAGTAAAAAATGTGTTGATATCGGCAAATAAATCATCGTAATGAGGGGCTGATTGCATACTACGAGGTTGTCCTTGCATATGCATTAAGCAAACAGCTACATCTTTAAACTGAGAAACGACCTCTAACGCTCCGTGTTCTTGTAGTGCGCGCACATCATTAACAATATCAGCTCCTGCTAATATTGCTTGCTCCATTACTTGCGCTTTACTTGTATCTATTGAGATAATACAGTCACTTTGCTCACGAATTACTCTTATGACTGGAATTACTCGGGCAAGTTCATCTTCAAGCGTTACATCGGGGGCACCTGGGCGAGTTGATTCACCCCCGATATCTAAAATTGTCGCACCGTCATCTAATAATTGCATCGCACGCTTTAACACTTCAGCAGGCTTTAAAAATTGCCCACCATCAGAAAACGAATCCGGCGTTACATTCAATATCCCCATAATAACGGGTTTTTCAAGATTGAGTGTACGCCCTCTTGGAAGAGTTAATGTGCTAGTCATTGCCAACCTTTATTTTTCTAAATCGCTGATACAAAAAAGCCCCGAAGTTCGGGGCTTTCATTAACTATTTTAACGATTATTCAGCTTTATCATCAAGGTTTGTTTCATCTTTTTTTGATGAATCATCCAATTTTTGACTTTCATCAACTACTGGCTCTTGAGGTTCCTCCGCTTTTACAGGTTTTGCTTCGTGGCGATCGTGTGCATCACGCGGCTCTCGCACTGGTTGGCGTGCCATTAAATCATCAATTTGCTTAGCATCAATAGTTTCATATTTCATCAGCGCATCTTTCATTGAGTGAAGAATATCAATGTTTTCTTTTAATATTTCTTCTGCTCGTTGATAGTTACGATCAGATAGTAATCGAACCTCTGCATCTATTACTTTTGCTGTATCATCCGACATGCTTGATGAACGGCTACTGCCACCGCCCATGTACATTTCGTTTTGATCTTCAGCGTAAAGTAACGGGCCTAGTTTTTCACTTAAACCCCAATGCGTAACCATTTTACGCGCTATATCTGTAGCTCGCTCAATATCGTTACTTGCACCCGTTGTTACTTTATCAGCACCATAAATAAGTGCTTCAGCAATACGACCGCCATAGAGGCTAGAAATCATCGATTCTAAAAGCTCTTTTGAATGGCTAACGCGATCTTGTTCCGGTAGATACATTGTTACACCGAGCGCTCGGCCACGTGGAATAATAGATACTTTATAAACAGGATCATGCTCCGGCACCATACGGCCAACAATTGCATGGCCTGCTTCGTGGTAAGCCGTCATCTCTTTCTCTTGCTCGCTCATCACCATGGTCTTGCGCTCAGCACCCATCATGATTTTATCTTTAGCAGCATCAAACTCAGCCATACTTACAACGCGCTTATTACCACGTGCTGCGTAAAGCGCAGCTTCATTGACTAAGTTTGCTAAATCAGCACCTGAGAAACCTGGCGTACCACGTGCTATAAGAGCCGCTTCTACGTTATCGCCTAATGGCACTTTACGCATGTGTACTTTAAGTATTTGCTCACGACCACGAATATCAGGTAAACCTACTTCTACTTGACGATCAAAACGACCTGGGCGAAGTAATGCAGGGTCCAATACATCTGGTCGGTTAGTTGCTGCGATAACGATAATACCTTCGTTACCACCAAAACCATCCATTTCTACTAGCATTTGGTTAAGTGTTTGCTCACGTTCGTCGTTACCGCCGCCCATACCAGCACCACGTTTACGACCAACAGCGTCAATCTCATCGATAAAGATAATACAAGGCGCTGCTTTTTTAGCTTGCTCAAACATGTCGCGCACACGTGATGCACCAACACCTACGAACATTTCAACAAAGTCTGAACCAGAAATTGTGAAAAATGGGACTTTCGCCTCACCGGCAACCGCTTTTGCAAGGAGTGTTTTACCAGTACCAGGTGGGCCGACCATTAGTACGCCCTTAGGAATACTACCGCCTAGCTTTTGGAATTTTGATGGGTCACGTAAAAAGTCTACCAGTTCGGTAACATCTTCTTTTGCTTCATCACAACCTGCAACATCAGCAAAGGTTGTTTTAATTTGGTCTTCGCTCATTAAGCGCGCTTTGCTCTTACCAAACGACATAGCCCCTTTACCACCACCGCCTTGCATTTGACGCATGAAAAATATCCATACACCAATAAGCAATATCATCGGGAACCAAGAAATAAATATACTTGCTAAAAACGATTGTTCTTCAGGTTTAACACCCTTCACAATGACATCGCCTTTAAGTAAGTCATTTAAAATGTCTTTATCGTAAATTGGCATAATCGTTTGAAAACGCTCGCCACTGGATTTAGTGCCAGTAATTGTGCCACTGGTACTTTCAATTGCCACTTCTTGTATAGAGCCATTTCGGGCATCTTTAACAAATTGACTGTAGCTTGTTTGACGATCTACTTGATCGCCGCCATTAAAGCTCTGAAAGACTGACATCAGCACAACTGCAATGACCAGCCATAGTATTAAATTTTTCGCCATATCGCTCAAGGGGTTAACCTCTTGTATCCAATTAATTTAAATTCAACTAAACGCCAAGCAACTGTACTACAGTTTGTATCCAGTCGCTACTATATATACTTCCCGAGAACGGGCACGCGAGGCATCAGGTTTACGTATTTTCACTACTTTAAAACTATTACGTACGTCTTGTAAGTATTGATCAAAGCCTTCACCTTGGAATACTTTTACAATAAATGCGCCATTTTTCTTTAGTACTTGACTACACATGTCTAGTGCAAGCTCTACCAAATACATACTACCAGCTTGATCAACTGAATTATTACCACTCATATTTGGTGCCATGTCAGAGAATACCACATCAACATTTTTACCATCAATGCGTTTTAATAACGCATTTAATACCGCCTCCTCACGAAAATCACCTTGTAAAAAGTCAACACCGGCAAGAGAGTCCATTGGTAAAATATCACACGCTATTACCTGACCTTTATCACCCACTTTTTCAGCTAGGTATTGAGACCAACTACCAGGAGCCGCACCTAAATCAACTACGGTCATACCTGGACGCAGTATTTTATCTCTATTTTGGACTTCATCTAATTTAAAAACGGCTCTAGAACGCCAGCCTTTTTTTTGCGCTTCTTGAACATATTTATCATCAAAATGTTCTTTCAGCCATCGCTGTGAACTGGCTGACTGTTTTTTATTTGTCATAAATTAACACGCAACTAATTAGTAATATTCTTTAGATGGCGGTAGAATACCCTTAATTCAAGCCATATTCAGCAAAATTTGTATAAACATGACATTATCAAACAAACAAAAGCAGTTTTTAAAAGGTCAGGCACATAGCCTCAAGCCTGTAGTTTTACTAGGTTCTAACGGTTTAACCGAAGGCGTAGTAATGGAAATTCAAAGCGCATTAGAAATTCACGAATTGATTAAAGTTAAAGCTCCAACTGACGATCGTGAGACTAAAGCACTTATTTTTGAAGCTATAGTTCGTGAAACAGGTGCGACTAAGCTACAAACAATCGGTCATACTATCGTGCTTTACCGTCAAAGCGCTGAGAAAAAAATACATTTACCACGTAACTAAAATAGTATTTTATTTCGCATATAAAAAAACCAGTTAACGCTGGTTTTTTTTGTTCTAGGCCGTGTTAATCTTTGTGGATTGAAAGATTCAATTGATAGCTATTGGAGCCTAAAAGTTCATGGTTAAATCACTTACATCATATTTATGCGTCTCATTATTTTTATTTAATAAAAAGTAACGCGTAAAATCTGTTTCATGCATTGGCCCAACATTGTCACCTGAGAGTAACTCTGCAAGCTTAGGTGTAGTGTTACTGTGCCCAATTACAATCACAACTCCATCTAAATCAAGGAATGTATTTTGAAGTGCAATTAAATCACTTGCATTATATACCTCAGCTTTAGTCTTAAAGTACTTTTCTAATGGCGCTATTGTTTGTAATGTGCGCTTGTAGTTGCTGCTAAATAACTGAACTTCATTATATTTTTCAAATAGACTAATCAAACTCTGCGCACGCTTTTCACCCAATTCTGTTAAGCTAGGATTCTCCCCTGATGATTTTTCACTATGGCGGAATAAATAAATTTCATCCGGCGCTGCAAATACTGAATCACAGCTCAGTAACGCGAGTAAAAATAGCATCATTATATTTTTAACATTCATATTTTTTGACCTCGTTTATACTCTAATAAGCGATTAATAAATTCCGTCGTCAATTCATTAATTGCACCGGTTTCTGCATTTATTATTAAACTGAAACCAACGTTTAAATGAGGGAAAACAACTAAGTCACTGCGATATCCTTGAACCCAACCACTGTGATAATAAAGTATTTCATCGGCATAATTATATATTCTCCACCCTAACCCATAGAATGTGTCCTCTAAATACTTTTTCCATACGCGCCTATGGCGTTCTTTTTTTGTCAAAGTATAAGGACGAGTTTGAATTGCCAATGCATCAAGTGATAAAACGTCAGGGTACTGACCTAATTGTGCTTTTAACCAAATAGCCATATCACTGGCACTTGCGTTAATGCCAGCTGCGGGCCCAACTTTATAATAATTTTTTTTAAGCTTGGTACTATACCAACGTTTTTTACCACGTACGTGCGGCAAGGCATAATTACGATCTTTTACCATTGCGTTATAACCTAAACTGGCATCAGCCATTTTTAGGGGACTAAATATCGTGTCAGTTAACCAGCTAGTGTAGCTTCTGTCTGTGCTTTTTAAGATAACCTCATTAATTAAACTAAACATAACATTTTGATAGCCATAACAACGTCCAGGTTTACAGATTGGTTCAATATTTAGTAACTGCTGAACAATATCGGGGGAACTCATAGGCGATTCAATCAAATTGTCGTAAGCATTTGGAACCAAGCCGCTTGAATGGCTTAAAATATGAAACACTTTTAAATCGTTTTTATAATTCGTGTTTTTAAAATCAGGAATATATTCACTAATTGGACTATCTAATTTAAGTAGGCCCTCGGCGGCTAGTTGAGCAGCCAACGAGCCTGCAAACGTTTTAGATACAGATGCTAATCTAAAGCGGGTGTGCGCGTTTACTTTTTTGCCATTGGGCACTTTAGTTAAGCCCATAGTATGAATATAATCTCGGTTCTTTGTATTCACTATAGACAAGGCAGCACCTGGAATACCTTTGTTTTTTAGTTTTTTCTCTGCGTAGCGACCGTATTTTTTTACAAATGCATTCCAGTCAGGATCTGCTTTTGCTGCAAAACCTACCGAGCTAAATAATAAACACACTGCGGCAAACCAATACAGTAAAGGGTTAAGGTACTTCATTTTATAATTTTATCTTTTAACTTTATCTGCGCACATAATATCATGAAGTTTTGTTTGGACTAACGTACAATACGGCAATTATTATGCTTTAGTGGGTGTTTAGTTCTTATGCGTTTTTTAGTTGTATTACTTTTTATTTTTTTATCCGCTGGTTGTTCAATCACAAAGCAACCTGCTGAATCTTTAACCATGCCGTTAAAGCCAACTTTAAAAAGTCAAACATACCTGCTTGAGTATGAAACAGAGCATGCTTCTCCAAAAGTAAAATCGGTTCAATTACCGGCTCATAAAATAAAGATTAATCAAACAGTTAAAATCGTATCAGATAAAGCAAGTATGACTGACACGTTATTGTCGCAAATAAGCCAAGCGCTTAACGAAAAACAATTAAAAGTAACAACAAGAAACGATAGTGATTACATTCTTACAATTCAACAACTTGATTTAACATTTAAAGACGATATTCAATACACACCAAGTAAACCAGAAAAAACATATTCTCTGTATAAAAAGGTTGTTCAACAATACCCCGCTCAACAATGCGCAGCGATTTTTACAGAAGTAAGCATGCGGTTAACCCATAAACAGTCTGGTGACGTTGTGTGGTTTGCAAAATCATCAATAGACAGCGCAAGCTTTCATCGAGAGCCGCTGGCTTATAACTTTAGCGAAGAACAAAAAATCTCTAACGAGTTAGAAGTAGCTGCTTTTATCCACCAACAAAATACAGAGCAAGCGCGCCTTGCTCGAGTCGATAAAAAAGTAGAAATACCCAGCTATAAAATAATATCGAAGCTATCTAGCCTGACAAAAATAAGTGGCCCATGTAATCGCACAGAAGTGAGTGCATTGACTCCTATGATGCAATTTTACTTAAGCAGTATATTAATAGATAAAATTAAAGTGCAGTAAAGCGCAGCTTTCACTACACTTTCTTACAGATTATGAAAGGCTATTAACAATATACTACGCTTTATAACAACTAATAATTAGGTCGAAAGATGAAACACTCTTTACTTAACCATACTTTATTTTATATAAGCTTGTTTTGTAGCTGCATGTTCAGTACCACAAGTATGGCAAGTAATCGCTACTACGCCGATAACACACTAGAGCCTACTCAAGGCTTTGCCTGGGATTGGAGTGCTGGTGGGGGCTATTATATTAAAGATTCATACTTAGTCGGGGTTGACTCCTACGACGACGGTATGGAAATTGATTTAAGCCTTGCTATATCTTACGATAAATTCTATCTCGACTTCGATCATAACCAACTCAGTGGTGGCCTTGTAATAGGCTATAGTTTAGTTGATAAGTTTGATTGGGGATTAGATATTTTAGCCACCAATATTCAAGCAGGGTTTGATGAAAGAGGTATTGGCCTTACCGGGAATGATATAATCGATGAATTACGCGGTATAAAATCACGTAGCTATGACTTTGATACTGGTCTTAGATTAACTCGTCGCTTTGCTAACTCACAAATATCATTTGAATACCTTCATGATATTTCAAGCACTCACAATGGCTGGATTATTAATACCTTTTTTAGTCACATTTTACCTTGGCGAAATTGGGAGTTTAGATCGGGTGTTGGACTAAGTGCATATTCTGCCAATTTTACTAACTATTATTTTGGCATAGATAAAGATGAAGCTTCAGCACTACGCCCTATTTATAAAACAAACGTTAGCACTAGTCTTATTTTTGAATTTCATGCGGAGTACCCTATAAACCAAGATTGGGTTTTTTTAGCTGGTTGGCTTACTACATGGTTTTCAAAAGAAATTGATAACAGTCCTATCATTTCTCAAAGATATCAACACAAAGCCAAGGTAGGCCTACGTTATGTATTTTAGATGGATTTGCATACTCGCAATTTTTCCTACTGTTTTGTCTGCACAGACAGAAAGTAACCCAGCACCACTTATTATAATTCCCGATACATGTGTCGCCTTACGTGAAGGGCGAAATTGCTATGCTGACGTCGTCATAACATGGCAGCAACCGACTATTGGCAACTACTGCTTACGTGATGCAACCTCTAAATATATTATGCAGTGTTGGCTAAAACAAAAACAAGGCACGCTTAATTACACATTTGACTCAGAGCAAAGCATCTCGTTTGAGCTTTTTGACAGTAACACATCAAAAGTAATCGATACCAGCGAAGTTAAGCTACAGTGGGTATACCAAAATAGGCAAAAAAAGCGTCGTTGGCGACTATTTTAAACAACATATTAAGGATAGTTTATGGATAATTACGGTACTATTTTACTCGTTGAAGACGATGTATCGCTCGCTCAATGGGTCGCTGAGTATTTAACTGAGCAGGGTTACACCACTCATGTTTGCCACCGAGGTGATGAAGTAATAAGTAAAGTAAAAACCTTAAACCCAAATATTGTTCTACTCGATATTATGTTACCTGGGCAAGATGGCATCAGTGTATGCAGAGAGCTTCGTAGCTTTTATACTGCACCAATTATCATGCTTACCGCTCGAAACGAAGAAATGGATGAAGTCATAGGTTTAGAGGTCGGAGCAAGCGATTATATAATGAAGCCTGTTCGTCCACGTGCGCTTTTAGCGCGGATCAAAGCGGCACTTCGCCAAAACAATGAACCTAACAAGCCAAAAACAAACAATAATATTGTTACTGTTGGTATGTTGAGTATTAACACCGAATCACGTAACGTAAAATTTAACGAGCAAGATATAAATATTTCGAGCGCCGAGTACTTATTACTGCACTACTTAGCGAGTAACGCAGGTCAAGTAGTGTCTCGCGATGCTGTTTTTAAAGCAACTAAAGGCAGAGAATACGACGGCCTTGATAGAAGTGTTGACGTGCTTATTTCTGCGCTTCGTAAAAAATTTAACGACGACCCGCAAAATCCAGAAAAAATTAAAACCATCTGGGGGCGAGGCTATTTACTCGTTACCACCGCGTGGTAATAAAATGATGCGTATATAAATGAAAACATTTTATATCTCATTGCTTGGCAGTGCACTTTTATCGATTGTAGTGTTAGGCTGGTTAATTGATACATTTAGCCAACAAACCCACACACCACAAGATGAGTTTGCTGTACAAAGTAAAATGATTACTGGTTTTAGTCAGCAGTTAACTTATATTGCCACTTCCGAACGTAAAGCTTATGTAAAAAAACTTGCTGATGACTTTGATTTACTGCTTGATTATAAATTAAATGACTCACTTGCTCTGCCTCCTTCACTATTATTGCAAATGCATAGACCTAATGGTTTGATTTTAGAGGATCAACAAGGCTTTTATATGCTTTATAGCAGTCAAACGTTAAGCCCCTATCATATTTCAATGCGGCTAGATAAACGCGCAAATAAAGAGCAGCGTAACGATATCGTACTGACTCTTCTTTTTTATACTGGGTTATGTGTTTTTATGGGTTTTATTATAGCCCCCCTAGCAAAACGCCTCACTGTTTTAAATGAAGCGGCTAAAAAGTTTGCATCAGGTAACGTGCAAGCCAGAATTAAAGTATCGTACTTTACTTATATTAAAGATGTAGAGCTTACTTTTAACCGGATGGCCAGCCAAATAGAAAAACTAGTTGCTGAAAATAAGCTTATGGCTTCGAGTCTTTCTCACGATATACGCACACCAATTGCCTGCTTAAGGTTTGGGCTCGACGCAGCATTAGACAGCCGCGAAAAACAAAAAATAAAACAATACTTAGCCCGTATGGAAAATGATTTAGATCATATGGAATCAATGCTAAAAAGCTATTTAGCATTTTCAACACTTGAACAAAATGCTAATAAATTAACGTATTCATCCACTAATATTAAGCACTACCTTGAAAACATTTTAGTGCAGCTAGCCCCTAAATTAGAATCACAAATGCTCAATATTCAACTCAACAGTTCGAACGATATAATTAACGCCGACTTACACTGGCTCGCTCGCGCAATCACAAACTTATTAACCAATGCATGCGACTTTGCTGAACAACATATTTACCTCAGTGCACGCCTTGATGAGCAACAACTTGTTATTACTGTTGAGGATGATGGCCCTGGTATTGCTAAGGAAAACTTTAACAACGTATTCAGTCCATTTTTTAAAGAAGAGGCACACCGAAATCGTGCAGATAAAAGTTATGGCCTTGGTTTAGCTATTGTGGCTAAAGTTGCCGATTGGCATCACGGTAATATTCAAGTCAGTACCAGCAAACAACTTGGAGGCGCCTGCTTTACCCTTACTATTGATCAACATTATAAAACGCAAAGTATTCATTAAGTGCTGTACCGGACGACTTTTAAATCAACTCGGTAATTTATAAAACACGGTAATACTAATTAAAATTCACGGTTATAACACACTGCTCACTCAATAAATTGCGTAAGATCAGCAATAAGCACTTTTTATTTTTTTACATTTCCAGTAGATTGTCAGCGCCGTCACAAAATAGAGAAGTACAATAATATGAGCGCAATTAGAGGCGAGTTTAGCTCTCGCTTTGGTTTCATTATGGCCGCTGCGGGTTCTGCCGTTGGTTTAGGCAATATTTGGGGCTTTCCCACACAAACAGCCAGTAATGGCGGTGCAGCGTTTTTAGTTGCATATTTAGTATTGGCATTTTTTTTAGCCTACCCTGCATTAATGGCAGAGCTAATGATTGGTCGACACGGCCAAGCAAATGCTGTTTCATCACTTGCAAAAATATCAAATAAACCTTGGCAAAAGCACTTTGCTTTTATTGTCGGCTTTGGCGGTATTTTATGTGCGGGCTTTATACTTAGCTTTTATGCCATCGTTGCAGGCTGGATGCTCAGCGCGACGATAGAGCCAGTCACAACATTAGTTGGCGCATCATCAGCTTCAATGTGGTTAAGTGAACAATCACTTACCCGCAATATCATATTTACTATCGTGTTTATTCTATTAACAGTGGCTATTATTAGCCGTGGTGTCGAAAATGGCATTGAAAAATGGTCAAAACGTTTAATGCCTGCACTTTTAGGGATTTTATTTTCGCTAATAGCTTACGTAATGACTCAAGATGGTGCGGTTGAGGGCTTAAAAGCGTACCTTGTTCCTGATTTTTCGTCTATTTTTGACGCTAAATTATTAGTTAGCGCATTAGGCCAGGCCTTTTTCTCATTATCACTGGGCACCAGTGTTATGATTATTTATGGCTCTTATATCAGTAAAAAAGAAAATTTAGTTTCACTTGGGGCTTATGTAACGCTTATAGACGTATTCATTGCCTTTGTCGCAGGCTTACTTATTATTCCGGCTATGTACGTTGCACAAGCACAAGGGGTTGAGATTTTCTCTTCGACAACAGGTGAGCTGCTCTCAGAGGACACGTTAGTATTTCAAGTATTGCCAGCGCTTTTTGATGGTATGGGTGACATGGGTTTATTTGTAGGCTTTGCATTCTTTGCGCTAATGAGCATTGCAGCACTAACATCATCTATTTCAATGCTTGAAGCACCCGTATCGTATACCGTAGAGCGATTTGCACTTAAGCGGGTACAAGCAACATGCCTAATTGGTGCATTAATTGCTGTAGTTAGTATTACTATAGTCTGTAATCTAGAGAGTTTATTTGGTTTAGTAATTACACTTACAACCAAAGTTGCTCAGCCTTTACTTGGTCTGATGTGCTGTATATTTGTAGGCTGGATCTGGTATAGAGGCTCGTTGCTTAAAGCAATTCAGCAAGGTAATCCAGAAGTACATAACACATTATTCTGGAAAATATGGCCTTGGTACACTAAGTTCGTATGCCCGCTCGCTATAGGCATGGTATTTTTGCACTCACTGCTAAGCTAAATACCTCAAAAATACGCTATAAAAAATAAACCATCCGTAATTAGCGTGCTAATTACGGATCTCAGATTAAAACCACGCGAATTCAAATTAAAAACTTGTGAATTTTAATAAAAAACAGATATAAAAATGCTTAAATAGCATCCTCATCTTCTTCAGCAGTTCGAATACGAACAACACGCTCTACATCAGTGACAAATATTTTTCCATCGCCGATTTTTCCTGTTTGTGCTGTTTTAACAATAACGTCTATAGCACGCTCTACATCGTCATCCGCTAAAATAATATCTAGTTTTACCTTAGGTAAAAAATCAACCATATACTCAGCACCACGATACAATTCGGTATGCCCTTTCTGACGCCCAAAGCCTTTAACTTCACTCACCGTCATTCCGTTGATACCGACTTCCGATAGCGCTTCACGCACATCATCTAATTTAAAAGGTTTGATGATTGCTTCAATTTTTTTCATATTCATTATTTTCCAAAGCTTTAATTACCTCGATTTTAGACAATCATTATCTTCATAGCAAACAAAGCAATTGAATTGCGGTGATAAAACAATCAGCCGTGATATAATTTTCACTATAACAATAATTACACTATCGCAGTAAGTGAGATTAATATGAAAAATAAGAAACATGGCTTTACCCTATTAGAGCTAATGGTTACGGTTGCGATTGTGGGGATTGTCGCTTCAATTGCGCTTTGGAGCAGTAGTAACATGCTAGAAGAGAACCGCGCTGAGAATTTTTTGTTAGAATTAAAGAGGAATGTTAGCTATGCGCGCTCTCAAGCAGCCAGCTCCGATGAAATTGTCATTGTTTGCCCGGTACAGTTCAATGCCCTAAAAAGGAACGATCAACAATTACCATGCAGGAGTAATTGGGATAAAAATAAAATAATCATTGTTTTTATCGATAAAATCAATTCAAAAGAAGACCGTGATAAAAATAAAGTTAGCTACAATTCACCCGGAGATAGCTTACTGCGTGTAATGGAAAAAATTGGACCACACGATAAGCTAAAATATACAGGAAACGAAAGTATGTTGCGATTCAATACAAGTGGTCGAATTACCACTAAGCCGGGTGATTTCGTATATTGCCCAAATAGCGGTAGCGAGAACGTAAAAGCGTTGACTATAACCCAGTCGGGCACCGCCTTTTATCTTGGTGATAGCGAAAGTAAATGCGGTTAAAAAACAGCCAAACATACTTGTCATATTGTTATCATTTACTACACTAAAATAATGTTTTGCACTAACGGGAACTTCAAGGATGAGGTATATCACACTTTCACACAATGTTGTTGGGATGACCCTTTTAGAAATAATGGTATGCATAACTATTTTTGCAATAATTAGCCACCTTACCCTGTCTTTTTCTCCTGATTTTTTAGCCTTAAATCGTGCAAGTAATCAAATGAACTTATTACATCGTAACATTAACTACGCAAGGCTATATGCCATAGAAAATGGAACATACGTTACATTATGTGCGCTAAAAAATAATGAGTGTGTGGTAGATTATTGGGATGACCAGGTATCACTATTTATTGATAGTGATAAGTCTACGTCGCTAAATGACGAAGAATTACTATTAAGTACGTTTGAGCATACTCACCATGCAGATAGTCTTGAATACCCAAGAAATGCGATTACATTTAGACCTGATGGCTCATTAAATGGTTTTCAAAACGGTACTTTTATCTACTGCCCAAACAATGATATAGCAAATCTGGAAGGACTTGCTTTATCAATAAGCCAAACAGGAAGAATTAGAATTAAATCAACTAATAAATGCCAGAAAAAATAAGCTACCTTCCCCAGCAATAATTAATATCGGAATTGCCTTTTTTACCCTTAGCGCCTTTGAGCCCGACATCAGTAATGGATAATTCTTTACAGTCTGCATCATCTTTTACCACTCCTGCAATTGGTTTTGCTGTTATAGTAAATGTCGTTTTTTCTGTATTTAATTCTATTGATAACTCGAAGTGTTTGTTTTCAGTTTTATTTTCAATACCTAAATCTGAAAATATTTTAGTATATTCACGATTATCAACAAAAAACTGCTCTTCTTTGTTTGCAGCATCCAATAAAGCAGCGGCAGCTTCTGCTCTAGATGCGCGCTTTACGTATTCGGTATAATTAGGTAGCGCTATAGAAGCTAATATACCAACAATAGCAACGGCTACCATAAGTTCAATGAGTGTAAATCCATTCTGCTTTTTTAGCATTTGTATATCCTTAGTTCTTAATTTCATCATTTTCTTCACGTTTATAAATATAAGTTTGGAAAACCTCAAGCCCTAAAGTCACTGGATTTCCTGAAGTATCTTCTGGATTTCCTGAAGTATCTTCTTCATCTACTAGCTTTATTTTGCCATCAACAACCACCAAATCAGGCCCTTGTATTTTAATCGGCTTCATTGGATTATCTCCATCTTTTCTTAATGGACCCGGAAAATAAAATTGGCTTTCTTGGGTAACGTCAACACTAGGGTCATTATCACATTTGCCATCGGCATTGCTATCAACACAAGAGGGTGCTTCACCAAAGAAGAGCTGAGGGGTATCTGGCACATCATAACTCGTTGCAAATTTTAACTCGTCATAAACTTTAGTTCCATAATGCAAATGAAAAGCATATAAAGAGCCCCCACCGCCACTGAGTGAACATTGATTTTCAGTTGATATTTTTGACTCAGGTGTAAAGGACGTAAAGTAAGCAACACCACCAACCACAGTCGAAGCTGCTAGAGATTTTTCACCGGTTCCAAGCTCATATCGCCAGCCTTTAAAATCAGCTAAGTCAGCTTCTAACTCAACAAACTTATCTACATCATCCAATGCATTCCCAAATGGGTCACTATTCATTTGCATCAAATCTGCTGGCTTAATACTATCTGGCGCTTTAGTTTTATATGATTTTGTAAGCGTATTTTCATCTCGGATCATAAATAACTGATCTTTTTCATTCGTATCAGTTGGCTTTGAACGATTACCACTTCCAATCACTACCGCATCATAAGGCGTATCAAGGCGAGTGACTGTTTTTTTACCATTGATTGTCGTTTCTGTAACCTTACTAAACATAGTTCTTGCCACTAATGGCTGGTAAAAAAAACGCCTATCTTCTGTTGCCTTGCTACTACCTAATTCAGCTAGTTTAAAGTGGCTAAACTCATCTACATCTGTTCCTGGCATATCGATACGCCATATATTACCACCTGTGTCTGCCGCATAAATCCTATCAATATAACCATCATAATCAGAGTCAAGTGTTGTTACATCGGCGGCAATACTGTGCTTACCTGTAAAACCATTCTTGTCTGGAGTCAGTGCCCATACTAGAGTCCCTTCTTTCGCATCCACAATAAAAATACCTCGCCCGATATCATCCTCACTACGTATAGCGGCATCTTTATTGGTGTCGTACCCTGCACCAAAAACTAATAATGGCTTATCACCAAAAGCTTTTATATAGGCGATTTTTGGTTTAGACCATGTTTGAGCAAGTTCCTTAAAGTCTCCTTTACCGCCTTCTATTGGCTTATCCCATAATTTTTCAGGCTTATTTGGAGATGTTATATTCAACGCATAGTAATTTTTCCCTCCACGGCGCATTCCAGCAAAAGCCCAAACCTCATTACCTTTTTTAGCATCTATAATGCCATCGTTTATACCATCGTTATTTAAATCTTTATTATTAAAATAAACACTAATCGGCCCATCCATACCATACACTTTGGTCTCAGCCTGATTATTGCGTAATGGCTTAATTATGTCGTATAGATCAGAGGGAATAAATGCCCAGCTTTCGCTCACTGTATTACCACTATCTTTAAACATATGTAAAAAGCCAGCATTAGTGCCAATAAGTATACGAATATCATCATTGCCATAATCAATGGCAACAGGTTTCGAGTGCAGTGGATCGCCAAAAATATCTAAACGCTGATCGTTTGATGAACCGTCTTTATCTTCATCGTCTACATCTACCCCCATAGCCCATTTTATGTCTGAACTTGCTAAGCTAAGGGGATTATCAGTAACTAAATCAAGTATGTCGCCTACAACTGATGTGTTAAAACTGACTATTTTTCCCTCTTTATCAGTATATAAATTTCGACTAGTCGTATTTAGTGTCGTTAAATGAAGATTAACGCCACCTTGCGCGACGGCATTACCATCGGCAGGATCTCCACTGGGGAGCCAAAATGTTTTGGCCCCTTTATCAATTAAACCATTATTATCTAGCGCTTGTTTACTTGCTGAATCTATAATTGTACTACCAGAGACTTCTAGTTTCTTTAAATTCCCTCGCCATCGAGCACCTGTTTCCGGATAAAACATGGCAAAATAAATCGCGTTACGACTCCTCGTTTGATCTACATTGTTACTCGCGACCGATGGAGATGAAAAACTATCATTAACCTCTCGAATCCGTGAAATTGTATTTTTTAAAGCATCTGATAATTGCGTTGCAGTATTTGCATGCAAATATTGACCACCACCATAAGACGCTGTATCAGAGAGTAAATTTTTACCTGAATTACTCATCCCTGTCCCAAAGCCTATCGGATAGACTCTACCAATATCATGCACTGTTTTTGTGTTTGTATATAAATCAATCTCAACATCTTTAGTACCATGAATAACTTTAGCTAATGCCGTTAAATAGCTATTACTCACAACGGGTCCATTACCGGAAAAATAGCTTTTATGTAATTCATTTATGTCGCTGTTTCGATTTGCATCTTCAGATGGGTCACCATCTGTCATTAAGATTATGTTTACACTGTTATCACAGCGTAATGGCTCACCAGATACTGGCTTAAAAGGTGACTGATATACCCCGAAAGATTCTGCAGTAAAATCACGAGAATTAGTGTTAGTCCCATAGTAAACACGCTGCCCTGTGATATACAAGTACGCCTCCCACAAGGTTTCAGTTAATGGTGTAGAGCCACTTGCCGGCAATGCATTAATTTGGTTTAACAAAAATGCCTTTTCAGAACCAATTCTGGCTAAAACATAGCCACCATTATTGCCATTAAAACGCATTAAACCAAAATCAATGTCATCATTATCATTGACTAATTGCTTAATGGCATTTTGTGCAACTTTTAAACGACTATCCTGACACGAAGCCCGCAAAGAGCCATTCACTCTTTTGTAGCATTGCTGATTTCGGTTATATATGGACTTGCTTTCAAAGCACTCTATCTGAGAATAGTTCCTGTCATAACACCTATCTCCATCTGTTACATCCCACGCCATGCTGCCGGATGTATCAAAAATCATTAAAACACGTGGCTTTTCATCCGTCTCAACGTTGTGATTTACATATAGCTCTATATCTTCGGCAATGACCGATAAACTTACAATTGAACAAAGGAATGAGGCAAACACTTTCTTAAATTTCATTTTAAATCCGCTCACTTAATTAACTACCTGTTGTGCCATTCCAGTTACTATTGTTAACTGGTGCTTGCTTTTTGAGCCATATTCAATAGTCGTCGTAACTTGTAGTATATTGCATGAAATACCGGTAGTTGCTGCATTACTTCGCAGGCAAGTTAAATTTTGAACCCCCTGATTTAAATTAGTCATTGTGCTTTTCATACCGTCATGGTTCGCTATATCTTTTGCTGAAATGAAAGTATCGGCTTCACCTTCTTTGACTACTTTTGTTATCGTTTCCTCAGGGCTTAATAAAAAACTACTCTTACCGCCTTTTTTTACTTCAGTAAAAATTACGCGCTGTATCTCTCCAATTAGCTTATTTTCTGCCACTTCTCTTTCTTGTGCCGCATTTGTAATTTTCACATCAATACTACTGCTACTCATTAATGTTACCGCTATCCCCGTTACTGCAATAACCATGATCAGCGCTGTTATAAGCACCACTCCTTGCTGTTTTAGCGAGGTGTTTTTTAAATTCGCCATGAATTTCCTCCAACATTATTCAAACGAATCGTTGTCGTGAATACGGTACGTCTAAAGTTATCAGTGAATTTTAATTCACGTTTATTTGCATCTTCACCCAAGGTATAGGTTTGATTTTTAACCTTAAGACCGGCATCCGGCTGTAGTGCTCTGATCAATAAAAACATCTGCACCGTTAATATCCTTCTGCGGGTTTCCCAATCACTCGGGGTCATATCGTTAATGCTTCTGTAAGTATCCACACGATTGTCGCCTGTAGTGTCCAAACCAAAAACAAAACGCATATTTTCAACCCCCTCCATAATTGTTTCTGTTTTCATAGCATCATTAACTAAGCGACTTCGCATTAAAGCAGGTACTGTTAAACTTTTGTTATTTACTTTATAGGTTTGCTTCGCAAGATAATAAACATGATGGCTATAAGGCCAAACAGTTGCACTAATATTTAATGTTCCAGGAGCTATAATTCCACGAACATATTGGGATTTTTCTTGCTCTGCAATAAAATAGTTTTCGTCATCTTGTGTATTGTTATTTCCAGGTTCGATTATAATTTGCTTACCCTGTAAAAACTTTATTTGTAGAATATCACTCCCTTTAATCGGATTTTTTACACAGTTAAGCTCGGTTCCTGAGTTGGCTTTTTTTGCATAAATAGATCTAAAATTACTCCCGCTAGAAAAATCTGGAAAACTTCCATTATTTACCCCTTCAAAGCAGTCACCACTAGGGGCAGATAAAGTCTCAGTGTTTTTTGCTGCGAATGAGTCTTCGTAAAAAGTTCCCCAAAAGCCAACTTGTTCTATATCACGCTGCATTATATTTATTGCTAGACGACCAGTCTCTTGAAGCTCGCCTATGGTCATTGTGTCTTTCGTCGTAACTTTCATGCCAATATACGTAAACATAACGCCACCTAAGATCAGCACACCGATAAAAAGTGAAATCATCATTTCTAAAAGCGTAAAGCCTCGTTGATACATACTAGCTCCTAATGTAAATATAGCTGGTTAAAACGACTAGACGGCGTTTCTTATCCGCGGCACCACAGTTAACTTTGCTTGTTTGTGTATTTGCTTTAAATTCTTGTCGGCCTTGCCATGATACAATAACCTCCAAATTAAATGCCTTACTGCCTGTTGGTGTTAAGTTTATGCATACTGTTGCACCATCTAGTGAGCCCGTATTTTCACGCGCTCGAATAGCACGTTTCCACTGCTCTATATTAAGTAAAGCTATTTGAGCTGCACTACACGAGCCTTCAAAACACGTGGTTGATGAATTAGTTGCTGTTTTACTCGTAAAGGACTGTTTATAAAGAGTCGCTAATTGGGGGCTGTCGTTAACGCGAATTCTCTGGACTATATCATTTCCAAGTGCAATAGCAGCAGCACGCTGCATAGAGTCAAAACTGGCTTGTTTTGCCTTCGCTTGCAGCGCAACGGCACCTAATAAGCCAAAACTAAGAATAATAAATGCAATAAGCACTTCAATAAGTGTGAAACCTTTTTGCAATTTAAACTGGTACGATTGCATAGTAAAACCAAATAAAATTATCTAATTGTAAGTTTATGCGATTTATAGGTGGATTCAAGTAGGACTACGACAGACGGTTATATTTATTGATGAACGGTTAGATCCTGCTTATCTTGCGAAATTAAATTTGTAGCAGACTGTTTGGTATTTAACCTGAACTCTGGTTAAGACATTTACTAATATATTGAATCATAATAATATTTAAATTTATTTTTCTCTAGCAAGAGATTTTCAGTGAAAATAAGGCGGAATTACGTGTCAATAGCTGGCCTATTGTAAGTAAATTCAATGCAGTTAGCGCTGAAAAAGCTGCTTGAGATAGATTTATTATCCAGAGTTCAGGTTATTTAGAGTGCATCCTTAACGGCTCTTAATTCACGGCGGCTAACGGGAAGTAATTCATCACAACCTTGTAATTGAATAACATGGTGTCCATTGCTTTGGCTATGTAAAGCGATAATCTTGCTTCTGTTTACCAAGGTGTTGCGATGAATACGTAAAATGAAAGTTTGGTATAACGCTTCGAGCTGCTTTAAGCTTTGCTCAATAAGTGCGTCACCCTCTTCGAATACTATTTTTGTATATTTTTCTTCCGCACTAAAATAAAAAATTGATTTCATTTCAATACTCTTAAGCGTACCTGCTAGCTGATAGCTAATTTTATTCATGTGCTGCTTTTGTACCTGTACTCTAGTTAAGCGCCCTAACTGCTCTATTGCTTTATATAAGCTTTGCTCTGATATTGGTTTTACTAAATAACCCGCAGCATTTAATCCAATAGCATCTAATGCATGCTCTGGATGCGCCGTGGTAAATATAATTGCAGGGGGAACAGCCGAAAAATTCAATTCTTTAGCAACCTCTAACCCACTCATTCCAGGCATATCAACGTCTAAAAAAACTAAATCAGGTATCTGTTTTTTAGCTAATTGTAACGCTTCTCGGCCATTACTTGCCTCCCCTAATAACCTTATCGTTTGGCTATTAATAAGTAAGCGCTTTAAGCGTACCCGAGCAAGGGGCTCATCATCAACAATGAGTATATTCATGAAATATTCTCAACACGTTTAGGGATCACAACTTTCACCCTAAATACGCCATGGTTATTAGCTATTGTTAGTTGTGCTTTATTTTTATAATAAATATTTAATCGCTGGCGAATATTATCAAGTGCCATGCCGTTATTAGCTCTTTTTTTAGTTTCATTCACCGTTATAGGATTAGAAACAATAATAGTTAAATAGCCAGTAGTAACATGCAGCTCAACATTAATAACAGCCCCACTTTCGCTCGTTTCTACACCATAGTAGACCGCGTTTTCAATTAAAGGCTGCAATGTTAAACACGGAATTAAAAGTGCTGGCAACTCATTTGGTATGTGCCAATCAACTTGTAAACGAGTACCAAAACGCCACATTTCGAGTGCAATGTATTGCTTACTCAACGCAATTTCATCTTCTAAAGATACATTTTTCCCTGAGCGCATTGCGGCTTGCGATAATGATGCTAACGCCAAAATAGCCTGCTCAGCGGCTTGTGCATCATGATGAGTAAGTTCTGCGGCTGTATTTAAGCTATTGTATAAAAAATGGGGGCGAATACGCGCTTGGAGTGCATCGAGCTCGGCGCGAGAAAGCGCTTTTGTTTGCTGTTCATTTTCAAAGTAAAGTAATAAAAATTGTACAAATAATGCCGTAAGCAAAAAAACAATAATGCAATTTCGAAGAGTAAAAAACACCAGTTGTTCTCTATTTTCTATATCAAAAGCAAAGTATGAAAACAGTATGCTAAATGCAATCGTACTTACTATAAAAGTAATAAAAAAATAAGCTAATTGAAAAAAATGAGTGTGTTTTTGTAAAAAGAGCCGACATAAATATAAAGAAGAAGTACTGACTAAAACAATTAAATGGATAAATAAACTGATAACCCCAAGGCGTTGCCATATATCCCCATCTGTATTGGGTGAAAACGCCAGCACAATAGCAATAACTTGAGACACAATAAGCGAAGCTAGAACGCCTCGCTCATTAAAAAGAGCCGAAAAAAGCAATGCATCAGATTGAAGCGATTTGCTCATAACGACTCTCCTTTAATCTGAATTTTTAAATTAACGCAGCTCTACTGGCACAGCAAATACGATATTCTCTATTTCACCAGGATTCTCAACAACCTGTTTACCACCAAGTTCTTTTAATCGGCTAATTACCTGTTGTACGAGCACTTCTGGCGCCGATGCACCGGCAGTGACTCCCACTGATTTAGCATCTACAACCCACTGGGCTTGCACATCAGTGGCATCATCAATCAAATAAGCAACCGTACCCATTTTATCTGCAAGTTCACGCAAGCGATTTGAGTTAGAGCTGTTTTTAGCCCCTACGACTAATAACACGTCAACTTTGTCTGCTAAATCACGCACTGCATCTTGTCGATTCTGTGTTGCATAACAAATATCATCTTTACGCGGTCCATCAATAGATGGAAATTTAGTACGAAGCGTATCAATGACATCCGCTGTATCATCTACAGATAACGTTGTTTGACTGCAGTAAAAAAGATTGTCTGCATTTTTTACATTTAATGACAGAACATCTTCCACTGTTTCAACTAGGTAAATACCTCCGGCTGAGTTATCGTATTGCCCCATTGTCCCCTCTACCTCAGGGTGCCCATGATGACCTATCAAAATACACTCAATACCTTTGCGGCTAGCGCGCGTAACTTCCATATGTACTTTAGTTACAAGCGGACACGTTGCATCAAATACTTTTAAATCACGGCGTTTAGCCTCCAAACGAACAGCTTGCGATACGCCATGCGCGCTAAAAATAACAATGCTATCGTCAGGTACTTGATCAAGCTCTTCAACAAATACTGCACCACGGCTTTTTAGCCCGTCAACCACATAACGGTTATGCACTACTTCGTGACGAACATAAATCGGTTTTTCAAAAATATCTAAAGCGCGCTCAACAATACTAATCGCACGGTCAACACCAGCGCAAAAGCCTCGAGGATTAGCTAATAATATTTCCATTAACCTTCTACCTCAATAATATCTACTTCAAACGTTAAACGCTGACCTGCTAAAGGATGATTAAAATCAATCGTTACCGACTCACCTTGCACTTCACGCACTAAACCAGGAAGTTCAGTCCCATCAGGTTGAGTAAACGCAATAATTGCACCTACCTTAGCTGGTGTTTCTGGGCCAAATTTACTACGGTCAACATAGTAAATATTATCTGGGTTTGGCTGACCAAACGCATCCTCAGGTTCTAGTTCAAAGGTTTTGCTTTCGCCAGCTGTTAGTCCTAATAAACATTTTTCAAAGTTTGCTGTTAGGCTACCGTCACCCATTACTAATTTAGCTGGCTTATTATGTACCTTAGTAGAATCAGCGGCAGAGCCATCTTCTAACTTAATAGAGAAATGAAAAATAACTTGCGAGTTTTCACCAATTACAGCTTGGCTCATGCTTTATGCTCCTTCGGACTCTCACCGGTAAAGGCGTCAAATAACAATAGTGCTGCGCCAATACAAATAGCGCAATCAGCAATATTGAATACAGGAAAATGTGAGTCTTTATAAAATACGTGAATAAAGTCGATTACATAACCATACGCAATACGATCGTATAAATTACCAATAGCACCTGCAAGTACCAACGCGTAGGCACCGCACAGTACTTTGTTTGTTGCAGGTAAACGTTTTAGCCACCACACAAGTAAAGCACTAATAGCAATGGCAATCGCACTTAAAAACCAACGCTGCCAACCACCCGCATCGCTTAAAAAGCTATAAGCGGCACCATAGTTATGAACATAGGTAATACTAAAAACAGGGAGTAAATTTATCGACTCTTGATAAGCCATTGTCCCTACAACAAGTGTTTTACTGGCAAAGTCTATTACTAAAAGTAATAGACTCAACCAAAGCCACACTAAACCACTTTTTTGGGCTAGTTTGCTCACTGAGAATAACTCCTAAGCGAATTGACGCTTTTCGCCTTCGCCATCAACATTGCTTACACAACGACCACAAATTTCAGGATGAGCAGGCTCAACACCTACATCTTCGCTGTAATGCCAACAACGCTCACATTTAGTAGCATCTGTTGCAGCAACACTAATAAATAAGCCTTCAATTTCGGTGGCTTGTGTATCAGCAGGCTGGCTATCAACTTCAGTAACATTTACAGCTGATGTTAACAATACAAAACGCAGTTCATCACCAAGCGCATTTAATTTAGCGGCAAGCTCTTTACCTGTAAATAAATTAACTGTTGCCTGAAGCGTTGCACCAATGACTTCTTCTTTACGTGCAGCTTCTAATAAGCGGTTTACTTCGTCGCGTACAGTTAGAATTTCTAACCAGTCATCGTTACTAAACTGGCTATTTGTTGGCGCTTGTAAACCATCGTACCAAACTGATGTAAATACGTAGTCACTACGCTCACCCGGTAACGCTTCCCAAATTTCTTGTGCGGTAAAGCTCATAATAGGGGCCATCCAACGCGTCATTGCTTCTGCAATATGATAAAGCGCTGTTTGACAAGAACGACGAGCATGGCTGTCACTCTTAGCTGTGTACTGGCGGTCTTTAATTACGTCTAAGTAGAAGGAGCCAAGCTCACCCGTACAGAAGTTCATTAGCTTTTGCGTTACTAATAGCATTTGGTAGCTATCGTATGCGGCTAAAATTTCGTCTTGCAACTGAGCTGCACGGCCAACAATCCACTTATCAAGCTCAACCATGTCATTAATAGCAACTTGATCTGTTTTTGGATCAAAACCATTTAGGTTAGCTAGTAAGTAACGGCTAGTATTACGAATACGGCGGTAACGGTCGGCTGAACGTTTAAATATTTCATCCGACACAGTCATTTCTGCCGTGTAATCGGTAGAAGCCACCCATAAACGTAGAATGTCGGCACCTAGTTTATTCATCACATTTTGTGGTGAAATAACATTGCCTAGTGACTTAGACATTTTGCGGCCGTTTTCATCAACAGTAAAACCATGCGTCAATACTTGGCGGTATGGCGCATGACCATTAATAGCTACTGATGTCATCATTGATGACATAAACCAACCACGGTGCTGATCAGACCCTTCAAGGTATAAATCAGCTGGACCCACTAAGTCTTCACGTGCGTCTACAACACAAGCGTGTGACACACCTGAGTCAAACCATACATCTAGCGTATCTTGCACTTTCATGTATTGCTTGGCCTCTGCTTCACCAAGTAAAGTAGCTGGTTCTAAATCGTACCATGCTTGAATACCAGACTTTTCAACAAGCTCTGCTGCTTGTGAAATTAGCTCTTGTGTATTTGGGTGAAGTGCACCGGTGTCTTTATCAACGAACAACGCGATTGGCACGCCCCAAGTACGCTGGCGAGAAATACACCAATCTGGGCGGCTTTCAACCATGTTAGAAATGCGGCTTTCGCCCCACTCTGGTAACCACTGCGTGTTTTTAATTTCTTTTAAAGAATCTTGACGTAAGTTAGCCTGATCCATACTTACAAACCATTGTGGTGTAGCACGGAAAATAATAGGGGTTTTATGACGCCAGCAATGTGGGTAACTATGCGTAAGCGCATGATGATGCATAAGCGCACAACGCTCTTTTAATACTTCAATTACGCTCGCATTCGCTTTAAATACATGCTGACCTGCAAAAAGTTCGGTATCTGGTAAATAAACACCATTTGCACCAACAGGGTTAGCTACTTCAAGGTTGTAATTTAAACCAGCCACGAAATCTTCTTGACCATGACCAGGGGCAGTATGTACAACGCCAGTACCTGAATCAGTCGTTACGTGTTCTGCAACGATCACCGGTACATTAAAATCATAAAAAGGATGCGCAACTTGTAAGTTTTCAAGCGCAGCACCTTTTACATAACCTAATACGTGAAAGTGATTAAAACCAAAACGGTCCATTGCATCTTTAACAAGCTCAGAGCCTAAAATTAGACGTTGTTGTACGCCTTCATCTTCAACCTGTACTAATGCATACTCTAAATCGGCATGCACTGCCACGGCGCGGTTTGCAGGAAGCGTCCACGGTGTTGTTGTCCAAATAACAGTACCAACACTGCCTTCACCTTTATGGCCTTCAAGCAAATCAAATGCGCTAACAACAGCATTTTGATCAACAAAAGTAAATCGTACATCAATCGCTGGTGATTGCTTATCTTGGTATTCAACTTCAGCTTCTGCTAATGCTGAACCACAATCTGTACACCAATGCACAGGCTTAGCACCTTTATGCAAATGACCTTTTTCAATAATACGACCAAGTACACGAATTGCATTCGCTTCAAAGTCAAAGTTCATTGTTAAGTAAGGCTTATCCCAATCTGCAAATACGCCTAAACGTTTAAAATCAACTTTTTGACCTTCAACTTGTTTTTTAGCGTATGCACGGCATTTTTCACGAAACTCGCTCGCGGTTACTTTTACGCCCGGCTTGCCTACTTTTTTCTCAACCATTAACTCGATTGGTAAACCATGACAATCCCAACCAGGAACTAATGGTGAATCAAAGTCAGATAATGTTTTAGACTTAACAATAATGTCTTTTAATATTTTATTAACTGAGTGGCCTAAATGGATGTCGCCATTTGCATACGGAGGGCCGTCATGCAAAATAAAGGTCTTTTTACCTTTCTTAGCGCTGCGAATTTGACCGTATAGGTCGTCTTCATACCATGCTTTAAGCATTTTTGGTTCACGTTGTGCCAAATTGCCACGCATTGGAAACGGTGTTTCCGGTAAGTTCAAAGTATGTTTATAGTCGCTCATTTATCCTACATTCCGTCTCTATCGGCTACCTGATTTAAACCAAAACACTGCTTAGCGGCAGCAACATCAGTTGCTATTTGCGCCGTTAATTGTGTTAATGTCTCGAATTTTTTTTCATTGCGAAGTTTTTTTATTAACTCCACATGCATAAATTGTCCGTAAATATCCTGCGCAAAATCAAAAAGATGAACTTCTAATAATGCGCGCGTCCCATTAAATGTGGGCTTATTACCTACATTTGCAACGCCAAAAATCTGTTTTCCTGCAATCGTTACTTGTACAGCAAACACCCCATTAACGGGACAAACTTGGCGTTTTAGAGCAATGTTTGCGGTTCTAAAACCAAGCTCTCGCCCTCTTTTCCAGCCGTGAATAACACGTCCAGAAATAGCATAATCGTGGCCAAGCATTACTTTTGCACTGGCTAAGTCGCCTGATGCTAAAGCATCTCGTATTAAAGTGCTGCTCACTCTAGCATTTAACTGGCGAAAACTCGCGGTGCTTTTTACATCCATGCCCGCTTGTTTTCCCATGCTAGCAAGTAAAGCAAAGTTACCTTGGCGCTGTTTACCAAACTTAAAATCATCGCCAACAGTGAGTGCTTTAACACCTAACTTTTTAATCAAAATATCGCTAACAAATTGCTCAGCGTGCATATTTGCAAACTGCTGAGTAAAGCTAATGCAAATAACTCTCTCAATGCCTAACTTACTTAGCAAACGTAGCTTATCTCGTAAGCGCGTTAACCGTGCAGGTGCATTGTTTTTGGCAAAAAACTCTTGTGGCTGAGGCTCAAACAGCATTACAGTGCTAGGCAAGCTATGCGCTTTAGCATCAGTAAGTAAACCTTTTAATACTTCAGCGTGGCCTAAATGAACACCGTCAAAATTACCAATAGTTAACACACAACCAAAATGGTGTGGGCGAATATTGTGTATACCTCTAATTAACTCCATGCCACCTGATGCCTTGTTTAGCGAGTTATTAATTACGACTAAAAAACACTTAAAGCCGCAGAGTTGCCGATTATAATCTTTTTTTTAATTTGATTCAGTAATTGCTACACTTTTTATCGTATTTAGTCTAACACCCATCAAAAATAGCATTGCAAAGTAACTAACGCCTGCCAAAACCACCAACGCTATTAGTAATACAACTTGCTCTGTAAAGGCCCAAGTAGCCCAATAATAGTAACTGCTCACAAACCATGTAATAGCTCCCATAACAACGCTTGCAATAAAACACTTAACAGTAAAGCGTATACTCATTGATGAAAACTGATATACGTTTTCTTTTTTAAGCTGCCTATAAAGTAAAAATGCATTGCAACTGGCCGATAATGAAGTAGCCAGCGCTAAACCTAAATAACCAATAAAAGGAGCCAACATAATGTTAAACACCATATTTAGCACAAGGGTAATAATACCAATACGCACCGGTGTTTTGGTATCTTGGCGAGCATAAAAGCCTGGCGCGAGTACTTTAATTAGCATAAAGCTGACAAGGCCAACTGAATACGCAACAACACCTAAGCTTACGGCTTTAACATGATCAACACTGTCTTCTTTAAACGCTCCGTGATCAAATAAAACAGTAATAATAAGTGGGCTAATGATCATTAAGCCTATCATTGCAGGCAGACCTAAAAATATAACAAAACGCACCCCCCAATCGAGAGTGTGCTGGAAGTCACTATTTTTTTTACTGCTGTGCAATTTAGAGAGCGCCGGTAAAATAACTGTCGCTATACCAATACCAAATAAGCCCAGCGGAAACTCAATTAAACGGTCAGAGTAATAAAGCCACGCAATTGAGCCTGTCATTAGTAATGACGCAATCATGGTATCTAGCAACAGATTAATCTGACTAATAGAGACACCAAATAAAGCCGGTAACATAAGTTTGCGTACTTTTTTTACGTTTTCGTCTTGCCATGCCCAACGCGGTCGAGCCAGCATTTTTGCTCGATACAAAAATGGAAGTTGAAACAACAACTGCACCACACCACCAACAAACACGCCAATTGCGAGAGAATAAGCCCCAACGCTAAATTTATCATGTAAAAAAATTGCACATGTAATTATAGATACATTGAGTAAAACCGGTGTAAATGCAGCAACAGCAAACCGGTTATACACATTCATTACGGCACCACTTAGTGCCACTAAACTTACAAAGAATAAATAAGGGAAAGTAAATTTAAGTAATGAACTAGCAAGTTCAAACTTTTCGGCATCAGGGCCGCCTTGCCACCAATCAATAAACCAGCCAGTGCCAAATAGTGCAGCGATAACAGGAGACGCAATTACACCTACAATTGTCACAACAAGTAAAATAGTCCCTAACGTACCAGCAGCCTGTGCAACGAACAGTTTAACTTTATCATCCCCCTGCTGCTCTTTGATTTCACTCAATACAGGTACAAATGCTTGAGCAAACGCACCTTCTGCAAACAAACGGCGTAAAAAATTTGGAATACGATTAGCAAATAAAAAAACATCAGCTGCAGCACTTGCGCCTAACAAATTAGCTACTACAGCATCACGTACAAGCCCCAAAACTCGCGATATCATAGTCATGCAGCTAACAATCATACCGGAACGAAATAAACCTTTTGACACTTTAAACCTACTTAAAAATCCCTAATAGATGCAATTATGCCACAGTCTTTTTTATAAATCGCTTTAAAGCACTAGGCTGAGGGTCTGTGCTTTGTTACAATGTCGTCATTAACTGCTAAAGCGGCAAATTGATGCTCGTTACATGGTGCAGTTTTTCTTGGATGTTAAATTTAAATTGACATTCATGATAGAAACAGGCATATTCCACGGCCTTTAATTTAAGCTTTATTTTAAGATTGTTAGGAGCAAACCTTGGCTAACATCAAGTCTGCAAAAAAACGCGCTATCACAAGCGAAAAGAACCGTCAGCACAACGCAAGCCGTCGCTCAATGATGCGCACTTACTTCAAAAAAGTACTTGTTGCTATTGAAGCTGGCGATAAAGAAGCTGCACAGCAAGCTTTTTCTGTTGCTACACCTATCCTAGACCGTTACGCAACTAAGGGTCTAATCCACAAAAACAAAGCAGCTCGTCATAAGAGCCGTATAGCAGCTAAAATTAAAGCTCTATAATTTGTTTTTGTTAGAATATAAAAAACCGGCTTTAGCCGGTTTTTTTTTGTCTAAAACTTAATTTCGTAGTTTATAACCACCGGCATAAATATTTAAGCAGATTGGTGTTATACATTTTCCAAGTCTGGATAAAACTTCTTAAGCATTGCCGCTATTTTTTTAGGAGTAAATGGTTTAACTACAAAACCTTTGGCCCCCTTATCTATTGCATCTTTTACATTTTCAATACCAGAGTGAGCCGACACCATAACAACATTCGTCTCAGGGCTTAAATCGTTGATCTGCGCTATTAACTCTTTGCCGTCCCCGTCTGGTAATTCAATATCTAAAAAAATAATATTATAATTTGCAGCTTGGCACTCACTAATACACTGTGAGGCGGTAGATGCTTCCTTTACATTATCTATCCCTAAATGCATTAGCGTTTGACTCAAAAAGCTACGCACCGTGCTAACGTCATCTACAATTAAAATTGATAGCTGCGTATTCATCTTTATTCCTTCATAGGCTATAAGCTAGATTATAATTAATTTCTAACTTCATATATAAATTTACTTTTTTAATTATAGAGACCTACACCAAAAAGACCACATTTGCTTTATGTTAAGCCATAAATAATAAGTACCAGTTAAATAAAGAAGTCATACATTTATATAATGACCAAACATGAGAACGCATTAATAGTGTCAGCCTGCTAAAAGCAAAGCTCCATATATTATAAATACTTTAAAGCAATGAAGATTATCTCGTTATTAAGTCATGTCTTGTCGTAAGTTACTCTTAACCCAGATGAACAACCCACTTCTCGAGTTAAAATCTCTATTTATAATAAATGTTAATCAAATAATTCACTGTGCTATTTAAACACCCACCAAAAGCATTAAGAACTGTAATTGATGATAAATACATAACAATAATGATTTTTTGGATTAAAAAAACTAATCTGAAAATTTAAAATTACTTGGTTGAAAGCTGTGCAAAATATCAACATAATGGCGCTCCTTTTTTCAACAACTGAACTATTGAAACGACCATGCTAAACGAGCTAGATTGGCTTTTAAATACTATATTACTTGCACTAGGTTTAGGTGCATTCTTTATCAACCAGATCACTTTACTGCGCATTGCAGCTATTAGTGCGTGTGGTTTATTATTCTTATCATTTAGCTTAGATCTTATGTCGTCGAGTGTTATTTCAAATATGAGTTTGGTGTTAATAAATACTTTTTACCTGTTCAAGGTTTATACTTTTGGGCAATTTAATGTAACCCAAAGTTAACAATTTCTCCTTAGAATATTTTATAGCCCAGCTCTGCTGGGTTTTTTTATGATTGAACTTCAACCTGCACTAATAACGACAAGACGACTTCCCCTACAGGCTCGTAAATTTTTTATTTAAATAAAATAAATTAATTAAAATTCCAATTTACCCTTTAAAAATATATTCACACCCCAAGGTCTATTTGCACGGCACATTATTTTTCAATCTATTAAATTAAGAAGGAATTAATTATGAGCAAGACCCTAATTATTGGTGCAAGCGGACAAATTGGTAAAATGACTACCGAGTTACTGCTTAAAAATGAACAAAGTGTAGTTGCCTTAGTACGTGACAAAAGCAAACTAAGCGATTTACAAAGCCCTTTTTTAAATATTGTAGAGCAAGATCTCGAAGGTGATTTTAGTAACGCACTAAAAGACTGCGAACAAGTTATATTTGCGGCTGGTTCGGGTGGTAATACAGGGGATGACAAAACTGTGTTAATTGACTTATGGGCTGCAACTAAAGCGGTAACCTACGCTCGAGAGCACGCAATTAAGCACTTTATCATGGTCAGCTCAATTGGTGCAGACGACCCCGATTCAATTGATGGCGATTTAAAACCATATCTAGTTGCTAAGAACATGGCCGATGAGCATTTAATCAACAGTGGCTTAAATTACACTATTGTTCGCCCAGGAACATTAACTAACGATGCAGCTTCATTAACAGTAACAACTAAGCGCCCACAAGATCAGGATAAAGCTAAAATTAGCCGAGAAAATGTGGCTAATGCGTTACTTCATATTGCTACAAATAGTCCCAATGGCAGTCGCATTTTTGAATTATTTGATGGTGATAAACCAATTAAAGCAGCTGTTAAATAAGCCTTAATGAACTGATTTTATTAAAACATGCTCATTCTACCTCGTAGAATGAGCATTAATTACATAACAATTTAAAGCCCTGCCAAGCTAATTGCAATGCTAATAGCGTTAAAATATATTTAAAAATGCACTTAAATTTGTCTGTTGGTATGTGGTTTAATAATCGAATTCCCAGCCATGTGCCTATAGCCCCACTTAAAATCATTGCACCGACTAAAGGTAGCCACTGCCAAAAGCTAAAACCAACGACCCCATATACGCCAGCTTTAAATAAATGCTGGGTTGACATAATACTTGAAAACGTGGCTGTAAAACGCATCTTGCTATAGTTGCTCATGTGTAAGCAGCTCCCGACTAATGGGCCACTTGCACCGATAAACATCGAAATAAATGTAGTAGCAAAGCCACCAGCTAAACGCCAAAGTATCGATCTGCTGTGCAATAATGGAGTCTTTCCCCACAAAATATAAATGACAAAAACTCCTGCAACTAACTTCATAACATCAAATTGAATGTTTGAAACAATAAAACTCGACAATACCGCCCCAGCTGCGCCTCCAAGCGTAAAATAAATAAACATACTTTTATCTATATGTTTAAAACTCAGTAATAAGCGATTGATATTTGACCCTAGTTGCACGAGCCCATGAATAGGAACAACTAAAGTCATGGGCATAAACGATGCCATCACAACAAGTAACATTAGCCCGCCGCCCGCACCAAAGGCAGCAGAAAAAAATGAAGTAAAACCTGCCAACAAAACAAACACTAATGCCAACATAGGCGAAATAAGATCAGTCGTAAATAAATCCATATTTAAAGCATTCTTTTCATAAAGCGATTAAACATAACTAAATTTAGAATCTATACAGTCTCTATTGCTAAACACTAAAACAGTGGTCTTTTGAGCACAAATTTGTCTTTCGTGGTACTAAAATAATCACCGCCCATTTTACCCACTGTATTAGAACGTGTTGGATCTATATATCCATTGACTAAAACCTCATCATCTATATTGATGCCAATCACATCTAATAGCATGACTTTTCCCCCTCCCGGTTCCTTTGAAATAGTAATGACCTCTCGTAATCTGCATTCAAATTTTATTTTAGAATCGGTAACACTTGGCGCATGAACTAGCTGACTACTCGTTTGAGAGATATTAGCGGCATCAAACTCACTTATTTCACTTGAGTAATTTGCACCGCTTTGATTCATTTGTTCAATGAGATCATGACTAACAATATTAACCACGCACTCTTTGGTAACGAGTAAATTATTTAGCGTGTCTTTATTTTTGTTATTACTTGGGTTTACTTGCGTTACGCTCAACACCGGTGGGTTACAACTGGCGACAGTAAAAAAAGAGTAAGGCGCAATATTGGCAACCCCCTCGCTACTTAACGTACTTACCCAAGCAATAGGTCTGGGACTTATACCACCAACGAGATAAGAGTAAACAGAATGGTTACTGTTATCGGTTAAATCTAAAAACATGGTTTCTCACTTTTAATCTTGAAAACTAAATCGGAAAATCACTGCGCTGCGTACAACTTAAACCCTAAATAGCATTTTTTAAATAATATGTTGATTTCATGCGTATAAAAATAAACATAGTCTGGTTTAAACGCGATTTACGCCTACGCGACCACCCGCCTTTAAAAAATGCTTTTAGTAACGGTCTACCCACGCTATTACTTTATAACTTTGAACCTCTGCTACTTGAAGATGCGCATTACAACGAGCGCCATTGGCGCTTTGTATACCAATCAATCGTTGAATTAAATAAACAGTTAGCTCGTTTTAACACCTGCGTTTATATATTTAATTTAAACATGAGCGACTTACTTGAATCATTAAAAACGCAATTTGAAATAATTAATATTTTTAGTCATCAAGAAATAGGCTTAAACAACACGTTTAAGCGAGATAAAGTTGTTAAAGCGTGGTGCCAACATAATCACATTAATTGGCTGGAGTCGCAAACAGGTGCTGTTATACGCGGTAAAAAAAATCGCGATAATTGGAATGAGCATTGGCAAAAAACAATGCAATCACCTATTGCCGTACCCAACTGGAAAAACATTCAGACTATTGCGCTAAATAACTATCAAGCACCTGATTTACCCAATACTTACACACAAGACGATGATAATTTTCAACGAGGCGGCCCGCTACATGCCCAAGAGATCATGCATAGTTTTTTTGCTGAACGCGGTAAAGGTTATCAAAAGGGTATATCTAGCCCAAGTTTAAGCCAAACTCATTGCTCTCGGCTTTCGCCTTATTTAGCGTGGGGTAATATTAGCCTCAGGCAAGTGTATCAAATGGCTATTGAGCAATATCATTCAAAGCATCCAAATAAAAAAGGCTGGAAACGCCCGCTTGCAGCGTTTGTGTCTCGCCTTCATTGGCATTGCCACTTTATGCAAAAATTTGAAAGCGAATGCACAATGGAATTTTTGGCCCTTAATCCTGGTTATCATGTATTTCCGTATCGTGATGACAAAAACGTGAAAAGTGATGTTCAACGCTGGGCGCAGGGCCAAACAGGTATTCCAATTATTGACGCTTGCATGCGCTGCTTAAAGGCGACTGGGTATATAAACTTTAGAATGCGCGCCATGCTTGTGAGCTTTGTAACGCATCATTTAAATATAAGCTGGCAGCAAGCAAGCTTTCCTCTCGCTAATTACTTTTTAGATTTTGAGCCAGGAATTCACTACCCGCAAATTCAAATGCAAGCATCGGTAACAGGGATTAATACCATTCGGCATTACAACCCAATTAAACAATCAGAAGATCAAGATCCAACAGGTACTTTTATTAAAAAATGGTGCCCCGAGCTTGAAAAGCTCCCTATTGAATATTTGCACGAGCCTTGGCAACAAACCCCGATGGAAGCGCTATTTAACGACTTTAAGCTAGGAGAAGATTACCCCGAGCCAATGCTTGATTTAACCACGGCTTCAAAGCAAGCGCGCGAACGCTTATGGCAATACCGCGAGCGAGCAGATGTTAAACGCGCCATAGGAGTCATCCTTAAAAAACACGTAACCCAAACCAAAAAAATCACTCGTGTAAAACGCACAGCACCTAGTAAAAATAACAAAGAGGACTCATAAGTATGGTGCATAAAAAAATTAATCTACCAAAAAAAATTGCCCTGTGTGCAACAAGCCCTTTGCATGGCGTAAAAAATGGCAACGCGATTGGGAAAACGTTATTTATTGCTCAGAGCGCTGCAAACTTACAAAGTGATTTAATATTTTAACTTCTTTGGTGTTGTTCTAAGTCATTTAGATAACGAAGTAATAACGCTATTCCCACACCTAAAGCAGACAAAAAATACACATATAACTTGGCGAAGCCAGTAAATTTATAACCATTAGTAAATGTTAAAATAAGTAAATATGCTTTAATTTTTTTGCCTAATATAATTGTATTACTCATTTTATTATCCAAACAATGTACGCCACTATTATTGTTTTAATAAACAACGTGCATAACTGGTAAATGTCATTAATTGATATGAAATTAATCATCATGCCCCACTTAAAAAATACAATTATTTATTGTATTCAAAACATAAAAGCCAATACCCTATTCGTTTGTGTTAGGTTCTAATATCAACTAATCTAAAATAAATAAATAAACATAAGAGGCTAAAGCTAAATGAATGAAAAATCAAAATATTGTGAACAAGTCACATGCAGTAACTGTGCTGAAACAAAAAAGCTCAAGTTTGATTTTTCAATGGCTTTTCAACCAATCATTAACTGTCAAACTAGTCTTATTTTTGGTTATGAGGCCCTCGTTAGAGGATTAAATGGCGAATCTGCCTACTCTATAATTTCTAAAGTAAACGAAGATAATCGTTATGCGTTTGATCAACTGTGCCGCATTAAAGCCATTGAGCTTGCCGCAAAATTGGGGGTAGAGTCTATGTTGAGTATTAACTTTTTACCAAACGCTATTTATAAACCCGAGCGATGCATACGCACCACCTTAGAAGCGGCTAAAAAATATAACTTTCCAATAAAAAATATCATGTTTGAATTTACCGAGGTGGAAAAAGTAGAAGATACTGCACACATAAAACGCGTTGTTGATTACTACCAATCACTTGGCTTTAAAACGGCAACCGATGATTTTGGCGCAGGTTACTCTGGATTAAACCTACTAGCTGACTTTCAAACAGATATTATTAAATTAGATATGGCGCTTATACGCAATATTAACAAAGACAAAAAACGCCAATTTATAGTCACCCATTGCTTAAATATGTTTCGCGACTTAAACATAACAGCACTTGCCGAAGGAATAGAAACAGTAGAAGAATATACATGGCTAAAACACGCAGGTGTTGAGCTTATGCAAGGCTATTTGTTTGCAAAACCAAGCTTTGAGAGCCTACCTGATGTGAACTTTGAAGACATAGGTGCTGATAAACACTCAGCACCTATTATTTAAACCGCGCTACTGGTTAAATTACATATTACCTAGCTCTATCATCATCGCTGTATACATACGTAAGTTAAGCTCTAATTGCTCAAGGGTAATAAATTCATGCTCTGAGTGGCCGGTGTAACGTTTACCAGGCATAGAAGGGCCAAACGATACTGCATTATCAAACAGTTTGGCATTAGTGCCGCCGCCAATTGATACAAAATCAGCTTTTTTATCGCCTGTAAAATACTTAAATATATCAAGCAGTTTTTGTGCATGCGGCGCGCTATCTAGCAGCATAGGTGTGCCAATAACCGTTTCTATGTTAGCAAGCGTTACATTGTTAGCCGCTTGCCAATTAGCAAGAGCATCATCAATCTGTTTTTGTAATAGAGCTTCATCTTTACCCATCGGGCGACGTGCATTCACAGCGAGTGTTAGCGCATTGCCATCGCGCTCAATAACAGTAGGAGCCACTGTCATCGGGCCCATAAAATCATGCTTATACGCTATATCACCAAATTGCTTACCGTGAAGATCTAAACCAATTAACTGGTTAACAAAGTCGATTAGCTCCCCATCGCTGTTATTTTCAAGCTCGATACCTTTAAATAATTCGGCTAGGTAAGCAATGGCATTTATACCCGACTCGGGCTCTGATGAATGCGCCGACATCCCTTTAACGCTTATTGATAAGCCATTACTTTTTTCACTAAAGTTAAACTCAACTTTATTTAATGCTTTGGCTTTGGCTTTTAATGTATTAATAAGTGCAGTATCTGCATTATGAAGTACTAAGCTTGCGTCTTCTGGAATTTGGCTTCTAAACGCACCACCCGTTAAGCTACTTACATATAAACCCGTTTGTGGTGATGTTGCATTAAAAGTAGGTGCAATTAAGCTCCAGCCTTTCTCGGCAACCACTACAGGGTATGATGCATCAATCGTTACTGCATATTTTGGTTGCTCATACGTTTTCATAAATTCAGTAAGCGGGCCCCAATCAGACTCCTCTGCTAGATAAATCATTAACTCAATACGGTTATTAAGCGGTATGCCTTTGTCTTTAATTGCTTTCATTGCGTAGAGCGCTGTCGCTATTGCGCCTTTATCATCTTCGGTACCACGACCAACAAGTTTGCCATGCTCTGATGTATCAATAATAAAAGGGCTTTGTTTCCATTTACTCGCATTAGCGGGTTGTACATCGCCATGCGTTACTACGGTTACTTTTTCGCTTTGCTCACCCATACCAATTAATACTGTGTACCCTAAATCTTGGTAATCAAAGCCAAGCTCTGCGGCTTTCATTTTTAAAAGTGCTTTAAAGCCAATAAAGTCGGGATTTTGAGGAGCCGTAATGTCGCTTTTATTAACGGTTGGAAAAGCCACTAAGTTAGTTAGTGTGTGTATTTGAGCATTTTGGTAGGTATTTACTGCGTAATCGGCAACGCTATCAATATTTTTATTTAACTGCGCATGAGCGCCAAATGCAAATAAAGCAATACCGGCTAAAGCTAACTTTTTCAAAACAATTCCCATTTAATTAATAACTAAGAGCGGCAACTATAACGCTTAGAAGAGTTTACATATAGCACTTTGCGGTAAACGCACAAGTTACCTAAGTTAATATTTATATAGCGGCTTTTATGTGGATGGCTGTATAATGCGCGACTTAAAATTAACAAGGCATTTAACTGTGAACCGTCGTAAAAAAATCGTCACTAAATTTCAAAAAAAAGACAAGCGTACTAACGCAAAGCTACACAAAAGCAACAAACCTGCCTATGTGTCAAAAGCCGAACGAGAAAAACTTGAGCAGCAAGATAATACTGCGCAAATAATTGATGAAAATAGCCAAGAGCAGGAATAACCTGCCCTTGTTGATTAGTATAATGCAATTAAAACACGTAGCTTACGCCCATATTAAATGAACGCCCCTGCCCTGCGAGTTGCTCAAAACGATTACTACTTCCCTGTTTGAGCTGAGCAATACTCACTCCGCCAAGCGGTAATTGATAGTATTCATCAAATAAGTTTGTAACTTCTGCGCTGAGCGTTAAACTCCCCCACGATGCTTTTGAATTCAAATTTACTAAACTGTAACTGCTTGTTTGGTTCTCAAAGCGGTTATTATCTATACGCGTTTTAGTATCAACCCATTGCCACGATAATGTATTTTCAAAGCGCCCTAGTTGCTGGTTAATAGCAAACTCGGTTTGCAGTGGTTTTATTTGATAAAGCGGCTGGTTAGTATCGTCGCGATTGCCTCTGGTATTGGTAACTTTCGCTTTTAATTGCCAGTTACCTAACTGTTTAGATTTATAAATATTAGCGGTTAAGTCTAATTTAACGCCATATAAAGTGGCATCTACATTGGTAAATTTGAGCACATTACGCGTAGTGTCCTCTAAGCCAAAGCGATTGAAGGACCTAATAATATCAGCGTCAATATAATCTGTAATATCGGTATACCAAACATTAGCACTAATACGCCAGTCATCTTCTTTTGCCGATTTAATATACGTAGAATTAAATGTATGCGCCGTTTCAACAGCTAAGTCAGGATCGCCAATATAACCATTTGCATCACCGTACCAACCAATCATAGTGGTCGCCATGTTGCTTACTCCCCAACTGTATCGCTCGTACAAATTGGGCGCTCTATTTTTACGAGCAAGACCAAACTGAAGCTCATCATTATTTGTTATTTGATAATTAAGCAATAAGCTAACATCGACGACCGTATCTGTTTTAGCTCTATCATTGGCATTAAACTCAATAGCTGCAGTGGCATTATTTGGCTGCATAGGCATAGAGTTCATTGTGCCCATATTCATCATAGGCATGCCATTGTTGTATCCCTGCACTTCACCTGCATTTGTGCTTATATTTTCAATTCGTACACCGGTGTTTAGCCACCATTGTTTGTTTAACTGACTCTCATATTCAGCAAATACAGCAATACGCTCGCGTTTGCCATTATTTATATTTACGTACTCGTTTGGCCCCATCATCATTGACCCTTCAACAGCTGGCCACCAATCATTAATACTGTAATGATAATATTCTTGACCGAGTAAAATACTGCTGTTTTGATCAAGCGCAATGCGCCACTTTAGTTGCGAGCTTATATCTTGGGCATCGGTTTTCATTGGCATCATGCCTGTTTTTTCTGCACTGAAAAACCCCATTTCGTGCTTTACGTTGTGCCAATTTAACTGTGCCTCAAGCTCACTGTTTTCAAAAGAGCGTTTATATTGAGCTATAGCTCCGTAACTGATGTTATCGGTCATATCCATATACTGATTTGGAAATCCCTGATACGGGATTTTTTGATGACTTAGCTTAAGTACAAACTGTTGATTTTCATCACGTATTGCCGCAGTTAAATTGTGGTTTTGCACGCGATATAAAGTATCGAACACCAAATCGCCATTACCATCATCGTAGCTTTTGGCGTCGCTAAAAGCACCTTGGTAATTAAAGCTAACAGTATCACTGGCAACACGCGCTCCCATACCCAATTTACGGCCATTACCTAGACTGTTGTACTGCGCCGACACATAACCTGAATGCCAACTAAGGCCGTTATTTTCGTTATACTGCGCAGAAATAGAATTTACGCTTATTACACCTGCAATATTATCGCCACCAGCACTCACTGGCGATATGCCCGCAACAACATTGTAAGCGGTAATTTGATTTGCAGAAATATAAGAAAGGGGTGGATTCATATGGTTAGCACACGCAGCGGTTAAATCAGCGCCATCAACACGCACTTTTATTCTATCGCCCATTAAACCGTTTAAAATGGGTAAATTTGACACCCCACCTGCCGCTGAAAAATCCACACCTAAATCACTTAATAGTGATTCTGACGAGCTAAGCGCTAAGTGTTTATTTTGCACATGACCATGTACTTCAATTACTTCCAATGACGTGTCGTCGGCAAATACTGTGGGTGATAACACACCGCTAATTAGAAGTGCGAGAGGGGTTAGTAAATATGTTTTTTTAATTTTTCTTTTATAAACCATTTTAATTTATGCCACTGTAATAATTGGCATAAATTATAGTATGTACGGTTAAAGCAAAAGCGCGACAAATTGTCGCACTTTATCAGTTTTAAGCGCTTAACGACGCCATATCAATGACAAAACGGTATCGAACGTCTGACTTTTCCATCCGTTCGTACGCGGTGTTAATTTCATTAATGTTGATCATTTCACACTCAGGGAGTACGTTGTTCTCGCCACAGAAATCGAGCATTTGCTGCGTTTCTGCTATACCACCAATCAACGATCCTGCAATTCGGCGACGTCCCATTAATAGGGGGACCGTATTTACTTCATCCACGGGACCCACTTGGCCAACGATAACTAACGTACCATCAATATCAAGTAGCGGTGTATAAATAGACAAGTCATGCTTGACGGGCACGGTATCGATAATAACGTCAAAAGCAGATTGCGCCCCTTTCATTTCATCGTCATTTGATGATACTAAGTAATGATCAGCACCTAATTTCACTGCGTCTTCTTTTTTAGACTCACTACGACCGACAACTGTAACCGTTGCCCCCATAGCAACTGCATTTTTAACAGCCATATGACCAAGTCCACCCAGACCTACAACAGCAACTCGACTACCTTTTTTTACACCCCATTTATGAAGTGGAGAGTACGTTGTAATACCTGCGCACAGTAGCGGTGCAACGCGTGAAAGATCTAGGTTTTGTGGTACCGAAAGTACAAACTCTTCCCGTACAACCACGTGTTTTGAGTAACCGCCTTGAGTCATGTCGCCATTGACTCTGTCTTTACCTGCATAAGTACCTACCATGCCCTCTCGGCAAAACTGCTCTTCGTCGTTATCACACTGATCGCAGCTTTTACACGAATCAATCATACAACCAACAGCAACCGTGTCGCCTTGCTTATATTTTTTTACGTCGTTACCTACCGACAACACTTTGCCTACAATTTCATGTCCAGGAACTAACGGATAATCACTGCCACCCCAATCATTTCGAACGGCGTGTAAGTCTGAATGGCATACGCCACAGTATAAAATTTCAATTTCTATATCGTTATTTCGTAAATCGCGGCGTTCAAAAGAAAACTCTGTGAGTTCAGAACCTTGGCTTTTTGCTGCATATCCTACTGTTTTCATAATAACTCCATAGTTGTTAAAAATTTAAATCATCAACAGTATGCTACACCCGCTGTGAATTGAAACTGACAATACAAAAAATAGACACAAAAAAGCCCGAACATTGTTCGGGCTTTTTATTATACCAATTGCATTAAATTAGTGATCTATTATAGCGATAAGAAAATAGCTCAATAACAAGGCTAAAATTATGATACATAGTTGTTCTATATAAATAATTTTTAACGTCGTTAGTGAGTTATTT